>CALGBN010000001.1 GCA_937877765.1 Candidatus Bathyarchaeota archaeon
GTCACAGCTAGTAGCGGAAACCACGCTCAGGGATTAGGCTACGCAGCAAAACAGCTCGGTGTAAAAGCCAAGATAGTGGTTCCTGAGATGACGCCCAAGGTGAAGATTGATGCCATCAGGAAATATGACGTGGATTTGATTGTCGAGGGTGATGAGTATATGGATAGTGAGCGGCTTGCAAGACGCATCGAGACAGAGGAAGGCATGACATTCGTGTCAGCATATAATGACAGCGACCTCATCAAGGGACAGGGCACAGTCGCACTAGAGATGATAGAGGACCAACCCACACTAGACACCATACTAGTACCAGTTGGAGGCGGAGGACTCGCATCAGGCATATCAAGCGTCTACAAGCAAGCCACAGACGCAAAAGTCATCGGCGTCCAGAGCACAACCAGCCCGGTCATGTACGAGTGCGTCAAAAAAGGCTACATCCACGACATACCACTGGAGGATACCTACGCGGAAGGACTGCACGGTGGGCTCGAAGAGGGTAGCGTCAGCTTCCCCCTCTGTCGAGACAATGTTGATGAATGGATTATTCTCGAAGAATCTGATATCCTCGCAGCCATCAAATATATGCTATATGAAAACCATATGCTAGTAGAAGGAGCAGGCGCAGTAGGAGTCGCAGCACTACTACGAGACCCAGAAAACTGGAGCGGAAAAAAGATAGGCATAGTAATCAGCGGCGGCAACCTCGGAATAAAGACATTAAAACTCGTGGTTTAACCACTTTTTATGGTATTATTGGGGGTTCTTTGATGGTCTCAGGTCCATAGAACGCGGTTTCTAGCGCCGTTATGATTCTTTTTCCAATCTTAGTGAGTTCATAATAAGAGTAGGAGTTTTTATCAGAGCTATGATCGTAAAATCGGTCTACAATTAGGTTCTCGACTAGGTTGTTTAGATGATTGGAGAGAAGCGAGCTTTTGATGTGTGTTTCTTTCTCTATTTCAGAGAAAGACATTCTATTGTATTTTCGTAGCGCCTTAATTATCTCTTGACGGTTAGAGTGGTCAAGCCCTTTTATTATGGATTGTAAATCTTCCTGAAATCCACCCGCCTCCTCCTTCATCGCCATCAAGTTACTCAATATAGATTGAGTTATTTAAAATTATTTGACAAATAGTAATAAAGATTCAACCACTAAGAAAAAACCGTGTCCATTATTCATAAAAAACTCACAGATAAAAAGAGAGTGATCAATCTTTTGATACTTGGACCATATGGTAAATGCCAAAACAAGCTTCAAAGACTACGAGACTACCTTAAGTCACGTGGATATAAAAACACAAAACTCGTAATAGACTTCAAAGACAATAGACAAACTCGTGGGGACACCGACATTTATTTTCTTGGAAAAGTAAAGACTACATCAAGAATTGGGCGGATATTCTCCTATTTATGTTCGACCATGAATGTAACAATGATAGCGTACTCGTAGAGCTATGTTACACAATAGAAAACATCAAAGAAAAACGCGATCAATTAGCCATAATATCTTCAAGCGAACGCTATATAGGAACCCTTCTCAGAGGCATCATAAAGCTCAACCACATAAGGTTCAGAGAATTCAGCACAATAAAAGAACTAGAGAAAAAAAGCTACTCCGCGGTATTCAACATAACCCAAGAAATCGAAGCAAACAGATAGCGCTTCAACTTATAGAAACACAAAGGGAGAGGGGGGATCCAGTACCCCAACCCGAAAACAGCTTCTATCAATGAAACCAGCCCCAGAACAACCCATTTCCGATCCAATTCAGTACAAAAACGTACATGACCAAATAAGAAACAATAGCACAAACTCACACATATTCCCACCAAGAAAATTTTTTTCCCAAAGTACCCACCAGTAGACACCGCAAAGCGTAATAACCGCCCAACCATCCAGAATAAACATGCCCATCTGTGAAATATGCGGAATGGAAGTCGAATCAACAGAAACATGCAAAGAATGCGAAAGCAAGTTCTGCGAAGAATGCGGAGACAACAAACAAAAACTATGCTACGATTGTCTAGGATGGACAGATGGCATCGAGGAAGACTGGATCGAAGAAGACCTAAACTAACCCAACCATCGAATTTATGTAAAACTTCAACAGGTATCCATAAACAATGCATAACCGTGAAGGACAAAACAAAACACCAAAACATCTATCCCTTGTCCTCATCACACTCATCATAGCCACACAGCTTATCCCGCACGCACACGCAGCAAGAACCACCCTCACAGGCACAATAACCGACACACAAGGCAACCCCATACAGAACGCGGAAATCACGGTGCTCACAAGACGCTACATAAGACACTGGTCAAGAAGCTGGAACAGCTACACCTCAACCACCACAAACACCAACGGCGAATACAGCCTAAACCTAGAAACTGACAGCAACTACCTCATTCTAGTAAGCCACACCCAAAACGATGAATACGATTACGTGCCATATGGATGGTTCATTAGCCCAACAGATGAAGCATACACAGAAAACATCACCCTCTGGACCACCAGCATCATCAAATTCGACGGCTTAGCATACTTCATAGAAACCACCGCCATACCAGACACCACATTCAAGGTACTGGAACCCAACAGCACCGAGATAATCCGCTACGGCGACATGGGACTCAGCTACGGCACCACAAGCAGCACCATAACCCTACAACTAGGAATACCAAGCAACAAGGTCTACGTGCCAAGCAACCAAAACTTCAAAATCCAGTTACAAAGCTACGCCTCATCCCGAGGAGAAACAGTACACAGGGAAATCACCATCCAAGACTATATTGAAGAAACACTGGAACCCGGTGAGACAGTAACCATAGACCTACGAAGCCTAATCTTGCCCGAAAGCATTGAAACCATTCAAACCCAGACCGCGGAGGTAGACTCCATTATCGTAGAGAAAGAGGAGCAAGGATTCTTCTTAGCCGTTGAACGACACCAGTTAGGCGATGTCCAGCAAACAATTGATACAGCTACATCGCTACTGAGTCAGGGTAACTTTGAGGAGGCGTTCACAAAGTCCCGGGAAGCCTTTGTACTCCTAAGTGACTTGGAGAACGGATTAAACAACTTATTATCCGATGCATCAAGATCAGTCTACATTCTCCTTGGATTCATATGCGCCACATCAATAGTAGTAGCCTCACTACTCTACGAGAACAGCCTACACAAGGCACTGTTCTCTACTGGGTTCTACACGTTGCTACTGATAATATTCTATTATCTTCACCCCGGCGCACAGATAACCGACAAAATAGAACTAGTCAAGATATCAGTCATATCCCTCTTAGTGGTCAACACAGCGGCATGGATTCTCCCTAAACTCATGAATAGAGGCTCGACAGGCAGAGACATCAGCCTCACAAACATGATGGTACCAATATTTAGTATAGCGAAACGAAGCCTAAGACGCAGAAGACTAAGATTCTTACTCACCCTCACAAGCGTTCTGCTTTTGGTCGCTAGTTTCATCAGCTTAACTAGCTTTACATCAGGCTATGGTCTCAGCTTCACAAAAACAGGTAACACAATCCAGAAAGAAGGCATAATGATCAGAACACCCGATCCACCACCATCAAGAGCCTTGGCTCCCTTCAGTGGAGGAACTGGTGCAGCAGGACCACTACCACTGGACGAGTCAATACTGGAATGGTATAGGATCATTGAAGAGGTAATGGATATTGTGCCAAGATACGAGAACTATGCCCAGCGCCAGTACAGGGAATTATACAAACCCGTCGCGTACATCGAGCGTACGCAGATATTCGGAATGGTAGGCATCGATCCATTTTATGAGGCGGAGGTAAACCAGCTTGACACTGCGATAATCGAAGGAAGATACCTTGGGGATGCCCCGGGAGAGGTGTTGATCTCCGCGAAACTAGCCGAGGCTCTCCAGAAGACAATCGGAGACCATTTGACCATCACGTCACAGGAGAAAACCCATGAATTAACAATCGTCGGCATACTCGATGACAAGACACTTGAAGACCTCACAGACATAGATGGCTACAGCATAATGCCCCAGAAGATCATCGAACTTGAACGAATAGAGGCAGATGGACCAGACTTTGTAACCGAAGGACTAGCCCCATGTACAGCAGAGGAAACCCTCTGGGTAAACCTTGAGACCGGTAAAAACTTGAGCGCCTTATGGCTCCTACGAGTTAATCTGGTTCTCAAAGATGAAGTGGACATACTGGAATTCGCCCAGTCAACAGCACTAAACAGGGGTTTCAGAGCTTGGGCGTCAACTCATACTGGTATCTATCTCGCTGAGCTTACAGACTATTTTGAGGGAAAGGGACTTCCTATTGTTATTCCCTGGGTGATCGTAACATTGAACGTGGTGGTCACCATGATGAACGCTTACTATGAAAGACGCCACGAGGTCATGATCTACAGCAGTATCGGCATGAACCCAAGACACATTTCAAGCATATTCCTCGCGGAAGCAGCTGTTATCGGTATAGTCGGAGGATGTCTCGGGTATCTTGTTGGACTCGGAGCATACAAGATAATCTACATATTAACCCCAGCTTTACAGGTTAAGCAGAAGGTCTCGGCTTTCTGGAGCCTCGCGGCAATCGGTATCAGCTTGATGGCGGTTCTAGTAGGTGGGTTATCTGCGCTCAAGAACAGCACATCTATAACTCCAAGTCTACGCCGAAGATGGATGATTGACGAGGAACAGAAATCATCGGACGAGACAAGAATAGTTATGCCTATTCAGGTTTACGAGGAGGAGATAGACGATTATATCCGCTTCCTCTGGAGTAAACTTGAGGCAGCGAAAAAATCAAGAACCATGGCTGTGCGTATCCCCCAGATGAAACAGTTCGATGAGAAGAGCTGGGAGTATACTTTCATCTATAGCTCAGCTAATCCCCAGATTTCACCGCTATACACAAGGAACAGATTAAAAGTGGAGAAACTAGAGGGTAAAACCTATACTACAATCCTTTATACCCGTGGTGACGCGGATAGCGTTAAACAGGCGGGTTCATTCCTGCGTCAGATTGGACTAGATTGGAGTCTTGAACGTGAGGGAGATGATCACTAGTATGGTAATGTCTTTATGCAATGTGAATGGACTTGATGTGATATGAGGGGGGAAAAACGAATGGTGTACTTCACCATCAGCGATGCGGTTAGGCTGGGGATAGATTACATCAAGCGACGGTTCCAGCGAACAGCCATCAACGTAGCCAGCATCGGACTAGCAAACAGCTTCCTCACAAGCCTCATAATGACAGACCTATTCTACGCGACATTCAACGAGTACCAGGGAAGCAGCATCGGAGTAGACGCCTACCAGTACTGGCTCGTGGCTGTAGCCCTCATAGTATCGGTGGTAGGCATCACCAACGCCATGCTTATCTCGGTCTATGAACGGTACCGGGAGATCGGTACAATGAAGTGCATCGGCGCACTTGACCAGCACATTTTGATGCTTTTCCTCGTTGAAGCCATAATACAGGGAGCCGCGGGAGGAATCATCGGGTACTTCCTCGGAGTAGTGGCAGCAGTCCTATCCTCTGGGTTCACAACGGGCTTCAATATTATTTTCATGGTGCCAATAATAGAGTTACTAGGTTATCTTGTGGGCACCACCATACTTAGCATATTACTGAGTATAATCGCATCTATGTATCCCGCGTGGAGAGCGAGCAAACTACCGCCAGTGGAGGCGTTAAGCTATGAGTTATGATACTGTAATCGAGTTACGAAATCTTGTAAGACATTACACCATGGGAGACGAGACAGTCAAGGCTCTTGATGGTGTAGACTTAGACATTGGACGCGGAGAATACGTCAGCATCGTCGGTCCAAGCGGAAGCGGAAAAACCACCCTATTCAACCTGATAGGTGGACTCGATAAACCCACACAGGGAAACGTCTTCATCGACGGAGTAGACATCAGTCAACTAGACGCGTATGAGCTTGCATGGCTACGATGCCGTAAGATTGGTTACATCTTCCAGAGCTTCAACCTAATACAGGTACTAACAGCTCTAGAAAACGTGGCGCTACCAACAGTATTCGCGGGTACACCCCATGAGGAAGGACTCAAGAAAGCCGAGAAACTCCTCACATCAGTGGGTCTCGGTAAACGAATCCACCACAGACCCGGAGAACTATCCGCGGGGCAACAGCAACGCGTGGCTATTGCTCGTGCACTTGCAAACGACCCAGCTATCATCCTAGCCGACGAGCCGACAGGTAACCTTGACCTCCAGACAGGGCAAGAGATCATTGATCTACTTCACGGCTTGAACAAGGCACAAGGATTAACCCTTGTAGCTGCCACCCACGACTTGAAGATGATCAAGGCGAGTGATAGAAACGTCTGGATGAGAGACGGTAAAGTCGAGAGAATCGAGCGCGGCTAACCTTTCTTTTCGGCGCTATAATCCATACTTATTCTTCGGACTAGTGAACCAACCACATGAACCCACTCAGGTTCGCCAAAACTCTCTAAGAAAGCCTCGTATTCTCCGTTTTCTAGGGGAGCTACTCGTAAAGTGTTTCTTGTGTAAAAGTTGCCTGTTGTGGTTTGCACTGATTTGTAGATAAAGCGGATAATATGTTGGTCGCCCTCGGTACTGCGTTTAATACTAGAAGTTATTTGGGTATGATGGTTTTCCAGTTGTCTTAGCTTCATCTCGACATAGTCAAGATAGACATCAACCTCACCCGGTTCAAGTTTGATGGGTACATCGATGTTCCAAGGCTCTTGGAAGCCTCCACTAGACCGATCTATCTTCCACCGCCGCATCAGGCTAGGTGTAATCACCACGCTGTTCTGAAGCGCAGCAAAGGCGCCAGTGACTACAGCGCTTATGGCTAATCCTATGGCGGCTAGGCTCCATACTGCTGATACCTTCTGGTTTACCTGTAATCCGATATTCAGAATGGCGAGTGCCTTATAGAAACCTAAACCAACTAGGTAGCCTAGTCCACCTGCGATAAACCCTGTTATAGCCGCTTCCGCGACGAATATTGATGATACCTGAGCGGGGTTTAATCCCACTGAGCTGAGTATTTCTATCTCTTTTCGGCGCTCATAGAGGCTGTTCAGCATGGTAACCACGACATTTAGCACTACGATGACCCATGGAATTACCAGTGTAGCTCCTTTTCCTTGGAAATAGTTACCAAGCCGATAGGAAGTGTAGGCTTCATCGGTGTTCGCCCATGACAAGTATCCTCGTTCTAGTGCTAAGCGTTCTGCGAATCCTGTGGCGTTGTACTCTGGGTTGATCTTGAATGCGATTCTCTGGACGCCTACCATTGGAATCTGTAGAGCGGTCTCTGTGCTCATTATGAGTACCTCTCTTGGGTCCGCTTCTTTCAAAACATAGTTTGGCGTTTCCCCGTCGGGGTTTGTATTCACCCACTTATCAGGTGCGTAGGGGGTTCCATCAACGTCCCTAAGAGCCGCAAATAAGTTATCGCTGAATACACCGGAGATGGTGTACTGGTTTAGTCCGATGTAGAACTCGGCGCCCACTGATAACCCAGTGGATTCCGCTAGAACTTCGCTTATCAGGACACCGTTTCCTGTGGGCATCTCACCAGTGACTATTGTGTCCATGATGTCAATGAAGGTATTTTCCTCTGGACCCACACCAATAACACCTCGTATATTCTGACCAAGCACATTCAACAAAGGATAGGTCAATGCAGTGCTTTCCGCCTTGGGTGACATATAATCAACCTCAGGTTGCCCCCTGAGCCAGTTGTACTCGGCCTCATCGTTGATGATGAATGATGGCTCAGACTGGGTCCAAGTTCCCTCCCTGATATAGACGCCGATCCATCCGGTCTTGGGCTGATTTTCTCCGGTTATTAAACCGTATCCTTCGCTGAAACTGGTTAGGGTTACAAAACTCATCACGAGTAGGGTTATTGAGATGAATGTTAGTAGGAATCTTACTCGTCTTCGGCGTAGGCTTCTTCGTGCAAGGTTGAATATGGGTGCGATGAGGTTTCTTGTGTGGACTCTTCCATCTGTGCTGCTTCTGGAAAAGAAGCGAGGGAACATAGATCCAAGAATTATGAATCCCGCGAGATAGGCCACAGATACAAGTATGAAGTTGGTTAATGGGATTATTCTGCTACCCGGATATGTATAATAGAAGAAGACTAAGCTAGCGCCTAAAATGATGATGTCGATGATTACTTGTTTTACAAGTTCATCGAAGAGGAGATATCCTGTTATGATGGAAGCTAGTGTCAAGAACGCTATTAGTAGGTAGACGCTGAATTTGGCGTCCAGATACATATTCACAAGCTCTGTATTCGTATGATCAAACAGGATATAGCCTCGTTTCAGTGACCCAAAGCTGGAATCATAATTAGCCGCCTCGTAATGAATCGCCGAGTCCTCAAGATACTCTATGCCGTTGCTTAACGCTGTCTCCTGTTTTGCTAGATAGAACCCATACTGGTCCATCTCGGCTAGTTGGGTCTCAAGCTGGTCCAGTTTTTCATCGGTTATGGCTTTACTGAGTGGAATTGTGTACTCCCTAACATCAACAGCGACTATTCCACCTTTGCTCGGGGTCTCTAGTTCCGAAATTATGAAGCTACGCCGGGTAATCTCCGAGTCTATCAATATGCTGCTTGAGACATTAAGATCGATAACCGAGTCAACAGGCACTATAATATCCCGGTCCGGTAGATCAACCACCGTGTAGATGCCGCCACTCTTATCGCTGAACGATAAAGGGAAACCACTTGATACAAGAACCTCGCCATCTCGTTGGACATTAAAAACGTTCTTCAAAGGTATGTTCTCAGTATCAACATACTGGAAATCACCAGTCAAACGAACAGTAGCCCCATACTGAAGCCCGACCTCCCCACTAAACTCGCCATCCACAGAGATAGCTACTGGAAGATAATCGTAGCCCTCAGTCTCAGGTTCATCCGCGAGAACTGTAATAGTGTATTGCCCTGATGGTAAATCGATATAGAAACCAGTCTCTGTGCTCTGAATTGATGCTATCTCTCGGGATTCCTCGAAAACACGGATTGACGCCACTACTGGTTCTCCGTCTGGTCCTGTTACAGTGCCAGATATATCGGCTGAGACCATTGATGCACTGAAGATGAACAAGGCTACTATGGCTAAGAGCACTGCCTTGTTCTTGATCCATACAGATGTCATCATGCAATCGCATACAATACGACAACCTATGTAAAAACCTTAAGTGGTTGAAATTTTCAACCAATACATATGAAGATCAAGATAACCACAAAAAGCACAGGAACAATAACCGCCACCCTCACAGAAGAGAACCCAGAAATAGCAAAAGCATTCACACAGGCACTACCCATCACAGGACAAGCAAACACATGGGGTGACGAGATATACTTCACCGTACCAGTGGAAGCCACTGAAGAAAACAGCAAACCAGTAGTAGAATTAGGAGATATTGCTTTTTGGCCACCAGGAAACGCTTTCTGTATCTTCTTCGGACGTACACCTATGAGCAGAGGAGACGAGATAAGACCAGCTAGCCCAGTCAATGTCTTTGGTAAGATTGACGGTGATCCAACTGTTTTCAAGAAGGTACGTAGCGGGGAAAAGGTAAGAATAGAGAAGGCTTAGCTTCCAGCTAACCATATTTTTTCCTGAAGATTATCATACAAGTCTTGTATATTCTGACGAGTGGGTGTCACCCCGTAGACAGGTCCACTGCTAAACCCCCAGAAAGCAGGCTCAATAGGGTACCTGAACTCAGGCACCGGGTGATTAGGCGTCTCAACAATTAGACGCTTTAGGAGATTATACATTGTTTCCTCTGTTATCTCACCCTCTTGTAGTGCTAATCCATAGATGTCGATGAATAGCCTATTTAAAGCGGGCATCCCGGGGCGTTGGAGAAGCGAGAATCCTTTGGGATCTGTGAAGCACTCGGGGTAAATATTGTAGAGAGCGTTCCAATAGTCTATCAAGTTGTACGCGATCTCCTTTATGGGCATGTTCTTGAAGTAGTGTTCACCGAGGATCAAGGTTATCGACTGTATCATGTCACTATCATTGATGATGTGATCCATCTGTTTGGGTTCACCCACCTCCCTAATCCTTCCATACCATGGGCTCACAGGCTCCTTGTTAAGCACGTCAACGATCTCAATAGCATAGCTCTGAGTTAGCCCCCGTTTTCCCTCCAAGTCAAGTAACCATTCCTCGCCTTTCCGTATCAACATACGCTGAAGATGTCTGTAGACTAGGTCTGTTTTAACGCCTTTCTGGCGACGGTTGACTATGTAGAATAATAGCATCTCATCAAACCGGTCTGGGAGACGAAGAATACTAGCTATCACAGGGTAATCCTCAAAGTCCCTGTTTCGGGCTATCGCCCTTCTTAATGCCTCTATCCTGTGCTGTCCATCTATTACCCAGAAATCATCTGCTTCTGTATCCAGAAGCCCATAGCTGAACCAGCTCTGAGATTTCTCCTCACTGAAAGATACATTTCCTCTCACGTTCAACAGGATAGAGGTGGGGAAGTACCCTAGCTCGCGCACAAGGTACCTGACAGCTGATCCTCTTATCATGCTGAGTCTTTGTTCACTGGGCATCCTCTGGTACCCAGCGGGATTCGAGGGTGTTCTACGGTCTATTTTACATCTATAAACTAGGTCGCCCGCTCTGAACACTGTAATGTATATGTCGGCTACGCCTCTGTTGCCTGACTGTGTTAGCTTGAATGCGTCTAGCTTCAACTACAACCCTAGAAACATGTTATATTCAGTTATCTATAACAGTAACTATTGGATACAGTTTTAATTCAGCACCCCTTGCATATCGTATGGGTAGCCCAAAGGATTATCTGGAGATAATGCGTCCTGTAAACAGCTTCATGGTGGGAATAGCCATCATCGTAGGCGCAGCAATAACAGGCGGCATACAGCTTCTCAACAACTGGATACTGCTTCTATACTCATTCATAACAGGGTTCACGCTCACAGGGGCCTCCATGGCCATCAACGACTACTATGACCGAGATATCGATTTCATCAACGAGCCTAACAGACCCATACCAAGTGGAAGAATAAGCCCTAAGTCAGCGATAATATTCACCATGCTACTCAGCATCATCGGATTATACGCCTCATGGATGATCAGTTTAGAGGCTTTAGTTATCGCGGTGTTCGCGTGGATAGTGATGATGGTATACAGCATGTGGGGTAAGAAAACAGGGTTCCTAGGTAACTTGATGGTAAGCACATGCATTGCTCTCCCTTTCATCTATGGCGGAATTCTATCGAATCAACTTTGGTCATCATTCAGCTTCAGCCTCTTAGCCTTCCTATCAAACACAGGCAGAGAAGTAACAAAAGGCATAGTAGACATTCAGGGAGACCGCGCAGCCGGAGTAAGAACCGTAGCCGTCTCAAAGGGCGCTACTCGTGCAGCGGATATAGCGACGTTGTTCTTTTTAGCTGCTGTAGCTTCCTCTGTGGTCCCAGTTTATCTTAAACTGGTTTCCTTCTGGTATATCCCATTCGTCTTGATCACAGACCTCGGGTTAATCTATAGCAGCTACCAGATAGTATCAGACCCAAGCCGCGAAACAGCCAGATCAGTCAAGAAAAGAATACTCTACCTAATGCTAATAGGATTAATCGGCTTCGCGGCTGGAAGCCTAATATAAAATAATTAAAAAATTAGTTTTATCGGCTGGATAGAGCTATACGCTCGACTTCCTGCTTACGGCGTACAGCAAAGTTGTTACCATCATTATTAGCTGCGCCAATGAGTTGATCCGCTACGATCTCCTCAAGAGTCTTGCGGTTGCTGAAAGTCTGGTCTTTGATACCTGTAACAATGTATCTTAGAGCCAAGTCTATTCTACGCTGTGGGCTGCAGTCAACGGCTAGACGATAAACAACGCCACCATAACCGATCCTCGTGGTATCCTCGTTGGGGGCGCTGTTCTCTACTGCCCTAACAAGTACCTCGACGGGGTTACGCCCAGTCTTTAGGTTGATGATTGTGAATGCTGTCTTTACTGCGCTAGTAATTCTGATCTTGTCTCCGCCGCTTGTCCCTGGCTTCATCAAGTTATTGATGAGGCGCTCCACGATGTTCAGGTTACTCTTCCTAAATTTTCGTGCCTCGTGCCTACCTCCGCTGTGGGGTAGGTAGATTGGGTCAAGGTTGATGTAGCGTTTGAGGCCAATGTCTCTTACTTCAATGTCCTCAAAGCCCCATTCTCCGAAGAGCTTGATTCCTTCTTCTATTGTTTGTACTTCGTCTTCGCTCATTTGACCACGTCTTGAGTGTGCAGTGACTTTGAAAGGGGTACCCAAATAAAAGGCTTATCGCTTTTTTCGATTAATTTAAAGGAAAGAACCTGCTCCGTACTGATATTATGTCGCTCAGAGACTATCCTAAGAGCTATTTTCTGCTTTGTATCGTAGCGTTTCTTTCCATGTTCAGCATCATGCTCACGAACCCCATTCTATCCATCTACGCCAAGGATATTGGCGCAACAGGAGTCATGATAGGATGGGCGGTCTCAGGCTACTGGATAAGCAGAGTAGTCTTGGAGATGCCAAGTGGATACATCAGCAGCAAGTTCGGGTACTATACGCCAATGGCATTTGGGTTAATACTCACAGTACTAGGAAACGTCTTGATGCTATTCGTGCGTGACCCATTATTCCTAGTGATCATCAGAGCGATAAACGGGTTCGGTGCACCCTTCTTCTTCGCGGTCTCAATGACATTCATCGTCAACCTTGTTGACGCCAGTAAACGGGGACAAGCCATGGGGATATTCCAAGGCATCGAGTTCATAGGACAGATAATCGGCTCCACATTAAGTGGAAGAATCGTTGACAGTCTAGGATGGCAAGGAGGATTCATGACCGCCCTATTATTATCAGCCATAGCATTTGCTCTGTTCATTGTGCCGCCCTATATTCGACGAGAAACAGTACAAGGACCAACAGCCCAGCCATTGAAAATAGGTGATGTGCTAGGGATCTTAAAGAACAAGACTTTGATGGTTATCGCCGCCGTGACTTTGGCTGAGTTCATCATGACAAGCGGACTCATCAATACGGTGCTTAGTGTATACGCTAACGAGACCCTTGGATTCACCCTTTCTGAGGTGGGTTACATGATGGGTGCTCGCTCAATTGGCTTCGTAATCGCGATGTTTACAATGGGTTCCTTCGCGGACAGAATTGGTAGAAAACCGGTTCTTCTCTTCGGGTTAATCGGGACATCAACACTCATCATAGTCATGTCAGGATTCACAACACTCCTAACAATATCCGCGATAATCGCCATTATCGGCTTCACATCAGGAGCAATCTGGATAGTAGGACCAGTAGTGTCAGCAGAAGCAGTCTCACCTGAACAACGAGGAGCAGCCATAGGAGCGTATAGAACCTTCTTTGACGGAGGCTCATTGATTGGTCCCATCATCATGGCAGCTGTAATGACTGATTATGGCGTAAAACCATGTTTCTACCTAGCAGCTGGGTTGATGCTTGTGACTGTGCCATTTGTATTTATGATTAAAGAGACTGGTGAGGTTAAAGGCGAGGTTATCGCACACTAAAAAATTTTGAGATAATTTATCTCATTGATTTCTGGACTTTGCCCAGAACTAGAAGCTTTAGAGGTGTACCGTTTACAGCGTTTACCTTGTAGCGTACGCCTGGGATGTCACCCATTGACCTGCTTCTTGGTCCGTGAATACCCTCGATTGTAACCTCATCGTGCTCATCGACGTGGTTTAGCGCGCCGTCTCCGGGTAGGAAAGCGGTTGCTAGTTTACCGTTCTTGATTAGCTGCACCCTTACACATTTTCTGATGGCGCTGTTAGGCTGCTTGCTCTCGATACCGACCTTCTGTAGTACGATACCCCTGCCCATGGGTGCGCCTTCTAGGAGATCCTTTTTCTCTGTTCTCCTCTTCAACCGTAGGACGTAGTCTTTACTCTTGTACCGCATCTTTTTCCTGACGTTGCGGTTCCTACGGGCAGCGTATAATCCGTTTGCCATTTGATTCTCCCTCCTTCGGATACATGCAACTATATTAAAGGTTACTGATTTCTGGGGTTCATTACCGGATAAAACGTGGAGTTTATTCTGTTCTTATATAATCTACCTAGTATTTACTCCTACCTTAACATTTTTATTCTGCATATAGGTTGATGGTGTAGGAGAATTCAAAAGATGAGCAAGAGGGATAAACCTCATATTAACCTAATCATCATCGGCCACGTAGACCACGGCAAGTCCACAAGCGTTGGACACCTATTCTACGATGCAGGCGCAATTCCAGAGAAGCAGCTCAAGGACTTCGAGGCAGAAGCAAAAGCACTCGGTAAAGAGTCCTTCAAATACGCATGGGTACTCGACAGGCTCAAAGAAGAGCGTGAAAGAGGCGTAACCATCGACCTTGCTTTCTACGAACTAGAGACAAGGAAAAACGTCTTCACCATCATTGACAGCCCTGGCCACAGGGACTTCGTCAAGAACATGGTCACTGGTGCAAGCCAGGCAGACGGAGCAATCCTCATGATCTCCGCTAAGCGTGGAGAATACGAGGCGGGAACAAACCCAGGCGGTCAGACAAGAGAGCACGCATTCCTAGCCAAGACACTTGGTGTTAACCAGATGGTCGTCGCCGTAAACAAGATGGACGACGCCAGCGTAAACTGGGAACAGAACAGGTATGAAGAAGTAAAGGACGGAGTAAGCAGGCTACTTAAACAGGTCGGCTACAACGTTGACAAGATTCACTTTGTACCCACAAGCGGCTGGACAGGCGACAACCTAGTCAACAAGAGCGAAAAGATGCCCTGGTACAATGGTCCAACCCTACTAGAGGCGCTGGACGACTTCGAGCTACCTCCAAAGCCAACAGACAAGCCACTGAGGATCCCAGTTCAGGAGATCTATACCATCAGGGGCGTAGGTACCACACCAGTCGGTAAGGTAGAGACAGGTGAGCTAAAGCCAGGCGACGATATAATATTCATGCCAAGCGGCGAGAAGGGAAAGGTCAACAGCATCGAGACTCACTACAACAAGATCGATAAGGCGGGTCCAGGCGACAACATCGGCTTCAACGTCAAGGGCGTCCCCAAGGACAAACTCAGGCGTGGAGAGGTCGTAAGCCACCCTGACAATCCATGCCGTGTTGCAAAGGCTTTCGTTGGTAGGATATTCATCATTAACCACCCAACAGCGGTTGGTGAGGGATATACTCCAGTACTGCACTTGCACACTGCACAGATCGCGGTCAGATTTGACAAGCTATTAGCAAAGCTTGACCCAAGGACTGGTCAGGTAGTCGAGGAGAACCCAGCCTATTTGAGGACTGGTGAGGCAGCTACAGTACGCTTTGTGCCACTGCAGCCAACCGCGATGGAGGTCTTTAAGGACTATCCACAGCTAGGCCGTTTCGCTCTGCGTGACATGGGTACCACTATTGGCGCCGGTGTCGTGTTAGAGATCGAGGAGTAATCCTCCCACCTTTTTTAAGAAACATTTAAGTTCTAACTCTCAGGTAACAACGGGGAATAAGATGGCTAGGCGAGCAAGGATCAAGCTAACAAGCACTGACACCGAGAAACTTCAGGGTGTCTGCGACGAGATCAAGAATATAGCTAAGAGGATAGGCGTAAAACTAGTAGGACCAATTCCACTACCAACAAAGAAACTAGTGGTACCAACACGACGAACTCCTTGCGGTGATGGCAGCGATACATGGGACAGGTATGAGATGCGTGTTCATAAGCGTCTCATCGAGATTGATGCCCGTGACAGGGTCATGAGAAGCATCATGAGAATCCGTGTCCCTAACGAAGTCTATATCGAGATGGAGATACGCTAGTATCTCGGAGCATGCATCGCGTTTTTATGCTCTATCATACATTTCTGTGAACAGAATTTATCTTTACACATACTGCATTTAACTTCTTTACCCTGAATCTCGCGTCCACACCAAGCACAGGCTTTACCTTTTCCTCCCCTGTTTTTCCCTATTGACGCCATTATTGAGCCTATAATGATGAGGGCTATCCCCACTATAGCCAACTTGTATCTTAAACTGAGCTCTAGAAAAATATTCAGATATGACATAGGTATTCATCCCATTACCTACCTAAATATTTTAACACCGCAGAATACAGAGCCGCTATAATGTATACGATTTTGTTGACGAAAAACACTATTTTGGTACTAATTCAACCGTGATTTGGAATAGTTTGAGATCGAAAATAAGCCGTTCTGGGGGCTATTTTAATAAAAAGGAGCTTGTTTCGGCTGCGACGCAGTACCCCTCCCCTCCCCCTTATGGTAATGCATTGTTTTCAGAGATTTTCTTGTAGATTTCGACTGTTGACGTGGGGATTCGTTTCTTGGTTTTCTTGTCTACCCTGAATAGTCCGAAGTGTATCTTGAAGCCGTCGCTCCACTCAAAGTTATCCATGAGGGTCCAGTGATAATATCCCAAGATAGGCACCTTATCCACGTGGATAGTCTTGTGCAGTGCCGTCATGTGAGTTAGTAAGTATCTTGTTCTTGTGTCTCCTTTCTCGTCTGCGATGCCGTTTTCTGTGATGTATATGGGTCTTCTGTATCGGTTGTATGCGAAGTTGAGTACTTTTCTTAGTCCTTCTGGGTATATTTCCCAACCATAGTCTGTGCAGTCTCCTTCACAGGGCATGAGTTTGAAGTTTGCGAGTGGCTTCATGCCATTATCTACGTATTTGATCTTCCAGCGTGAATAGTAGTTGACTCCTAGATAATCACAGCCTCTTACCCTGTATGGTTTCTGCTCATCGGCTGAGATCAGATAATCTAGGTTCATATCGTAGTCACCGTGAAATACCGCGTTAAGTCCCCACTCGTTGAAGGCGTAATCGATGAGTCTAGAGGCTTTAACATCACGTGGATCGTCTGGATCATAAGGCGCGAATACCTGTAATACGGGCACGAGTCCTACTGTGCATGACCCAAGCCCACTGAAGCTTGTCTCGTCCCATTTCTTTACCTGTTCATAACATAGTCCGTGGGCGAGGGCAAGATTTCTCATTACCAACAAGTACAGGTCTGGGTCGTTTTTTCCGGGTGGAAACTCGCTCCATGTAGAAAGG
>CALGBN010000002.1 GCA_937877765.1 Candidatus Bathyarchaeota archaeon
TGTCATCGATCTGTTTCTCAATGTCCTCAAGCTGGATCGCTCTATCTCGGGCGTTGACTATTCTTACCTCAACCCCCCGCTTTGATTGTAGAGTCCAGGGGTAAACATTCGCCCAGTTCTCCAAATCGTTCACAATCACGTTCTCCCCCCGCTTGAAATCTATGGAGGCGGCTACTGTAGCTAGTCCCCTGCTTGTGTTTGGTTGGCAGGCGATCTCCTCTGGGGCGGCTTTGATGAGTTTTGCGAAGCTTTGGTTGGCTAGTTCTACTTTGTGATCTCCGTGGCGGCTGAGGTTATCCCAGTCATCAAGGAAATCCTCGATTGCTTGTCGTACGTGGGTGCTGGGGGGTCCGTGGTTTGCAGTGTTCAGGTATTTGTATCGTTGAGTTACTGGGAAATTTTCCCTTAGATCATTCATGGTTATTGAATCCCCCACTTCGATATGAATTATTGGGGGAGGGGAATCCTTTTACGCGCATAGAGGCTCATCTCATTAGACCATTGTGAGATATTGGTTATGTCAGACTACGAAGAAGAGCCCCAGATGAAAATTGGGGATTTAAAGAGCTATTCAAGGAAAGTATACACGGTCGCCAAGGTCATCAGCATCGGTGAACCGCGGGAAGTAACCTCCCGAAAGGACAACAGCAGCCACAGCGTTTGTGAAGCGCTTGTAGCGGATGACACAGGTAGCATCTACCTTACACTATGGGATGAGGCTATTGACGAGATTGAAGAGGAACAGGTTCTGAAACTCGATAACGCTTACATCAACGTCTTCAGGGGCAGCATGAGGCTGAACCTAGGCAAGTATGGAAGCTACGAGGTATTAGATGAGGCGCCTTTCGATGAAGTTGAGCTGGAGAACAACATCAGTGACCAGCAGGTCGAGTACCAGCGCAGACCATACGGACGCGGCGGAAACCGCGGACGAGACAACCGTAGTAGAAGATACTAAACTCCTTTTTTCACATACATCTTTTATTTTTCAATCCCTACCCCAGTTGTGACTAATGTTGAAGGTAGGTTTAGCGAAACAACCATACAGTGGACATTTTGGAAGACAGGAATACGATGAAGGCCCAAACGTCATGGAGCAAGGCGGATTGTTAAAACATCTTGATGAGTGGGATTGCGAGGTAACGGAGATCAAGGAGGTAAAACTCACCACAGAGGAAGACAAACGATACGGACTAAGATATAGGCTAGGCTTAGCAAACAACCATCTAGCGGACATAGTGGCAGACCAGATCAAAGCAGACATACTGCCCATTGGCTTGATGGCAAACTGTAACGGCTTGATGGGCATGCTCGCGGGACACCAACGCGCAGGACCAAACTGGAAACCCCTCAGAGTCGGATTGGTTTGGGTTGATGCCCACGGCGACTTTAACACACCAGAGACAAGCCTAAGCGGTATGATGGGTGGAATGCCTGTCGCCATCAGCACAGGACAGTGCCTGCACCACATCAGACGGGCAAGCGGATTAGAACCACCACTACCCATGAGCTACGTCACCATGGTGGGCGTCAGAGACACGGACCCAATGGAACAGTACCTGATTGACAAGCATCAGATCAGCCAAATCACAGTAGAGGACATCAAACGCCTGAGCCCAGCAATAGACATGGAAATGGACAGACTAAGCAGAATAACCGACATCGTCTACGTCCACGTAGACCTTGACATACTGGACCTAGAAGATATACCCGGTGCAGGATTACCAGTCGAGAATGGTCCAACGGCTGATGAGCTTGCGGAGGCGCTTGAGGTTATGTTTGAGTACCCGAATGTGAAGGGTTATGGTATGGCGTCTTATCCTTGGAGAAGAGATGAGGAGCGTCGTGGCCTTAAATCGGTCTATAGGCTGGTTGAAGGTGTGGTATCTGGAGTTAAAAACCGCTAATCCTTCTCCAGTTTTCATAGAATTGCCGCCTTTTTTAACCACCATATGCGAAATATGAATCATGATATATGAGAGACTCAAATCCGAGGTAGTCTCCCATCTCAGCTACTTCATAGGAAGCGGAAACGCCGCTTTCGTCGTAGACCCAACCCGCGACATAAACCAATACCTAGAACTAGCAGAGAAACACGGAGTCAACATCAAATACGTCTTCGAGACCCACAGAAACGAGGACTACGTCATTGGCAGCATCGAGCTAGCCAAACAAACAGGAGCCGAGATATACCACGGCGACTGACCACCATGGAAATACGGCAACGTAGCCATGGATGGGGCCCAGTTCAGGGTAAGCAAACTAAAAGTAACAACTCTAGCCACACCCGGACACACCCCGGGATGCAGAAGCTACGCTGTAACTGATCTTGAGACAGGAGACCACCCTGTACTGGTTTGCACTGGAGATACATTATTCATAGGTGACACTGGAAGAACCGATTTCGGTGGACCAGATAACAAGGTAAAGTGGAGCACATGGCTCTATGAGAGTATTCACGAGAAGATTCTACCCTTGGGCGATGATGTCATCATCTGTCCGGCTCACGGAAGCGGCTCTGTCTGTGGT
>CALGBN010000003.1 GCA_937877765.1 Candidatus Bathyarchaeota archaeon
ATGATACGGCGACCACCGAGATCTACACCGTCTAATTCGTCGGCAGCGTCAGATGTGTATAAGAGACAGCCTTAGTCTTGGGTTTGAACTGAGCTAGGTATTTCTGGATGAGCTCTGGTTGTCGGAGAACAAGCTCTGTGTTCACATAGATATTTTGAGTGTAGAGTTCACCCAGTTTTTCGTGTAACTCGTCAAAGGTTTCCTGCCACTTGTACCCCTGTTTCAACGCGTTCTCGCATTGTGGGTTACAGGGGAAGAAATAGCCAGTATAATAGACATGGGTATCTACCTCAGTCTCCTTCACTTGCTCTACAAGTTGCTGTGCAGCCCTAGCCTCCACGTTTATGTTGTTTTTTCGGTCCTCTGCATATTGTTTGACGCAGCATTCAGGATATCCCAGTTCTGTGCCAAGTTTCAGAAGCCACTTGTAATCAAATTCCTCGGGATACGCGAACCTGATGCTGTTTACGTTTTCACCCGGCTTGCGTTGAACCTTTCTCCTTATCTTCTCGCGTTCACGCATGAGTTTGTTGATTTTTCCGCCCGTTTTTCTTTCCTTATAGAAATATAACTCGTGGACGGTTGGACGAACCTTGATTTGATTGGTTCTTAGTTCCAGTTGTTTCGCCCAATCATAATGAATTCGGTACTCATCAGAGTCCTCCACTATGGTCTCAAACTGTTTCTCTAGAAGCTTCTTTAACGTCTGAACCGCCATGGCGCGGGCACGTAAATCCCGTATTTGTTGAAGCTGTGTCATTTGAGGTTGAACGATCTCATCTATTTGATGACCCATCTGGAGTCCACTTGGGAACTCTGCTGGTATCGTGATCTGGCTTGCTGGGCGTAGATTAAGGCTTGTAGCTAGATATGCCTCAAGTTTTGCTTTTGGAGAGATGTTTTTCTCTTCAAGGAACGCCTCTAGTTTGTTTTGCTCCATGGCTTTCATCTAACCTTGTGTTCTCTCTGGTTAAACGTGTTTTGAAAAAGAATTGTAAAAGAAAAGGGGTTGTGTTACATCGGTATCAGTTTCAGCACTTGTAGGAAGTACTGCGCTCTACCTGTCAACATCGTGAACCTGAACAGTACGGTGTTACCGAAGTAGGCTCCAAGTCCTACCATGATGAACAGACGTCCTATTCTAGTCGGCGCCTTGAGTGGTCCGCTGTGCTCGAATGTCAACATGAAGTACATGATGCTGCAGATTAATCCTACAGCTACGTAAAGGTAGTTGAACCAATCGATCATAGCGCCTCCTGTTGGAGCCGTGATGGTGTCGATAATCGCGTCCTGCAAGTTAGGCTTGATAGTTCCACGGATGCCTAGACCGAAGCCTGCGCCTACCAGTAATGCTACTGGGTATCGGCTAAGCCATCTATATTCTGGAATTAGCATCGTGAACATCAAGAGTCCAAGTACCAAGGGTACTATCATCAAGATGTTTCCCTGTGTAAGGGGTGTGATGCACATTCTCATGACGTTACTAAAGTTGGTGATTATGGTAATCGCCAAAGTAACGCCGATGAACATATGCTCAGCAGCTCGATAGGCAACGTTTTCCTTGTACAGCGGATAGCTGTAAATCATTAGCATCAAGAACCATCCGACCCAAAGGCCGATTACGTCCAGGGTTGCTGTTGGATATGCCATTACTCTTTGCCTCCTAGTTTTTCGGTAATTGTACCGAGGTTTCCTATTATAATTGCTAATACTAGTAGCAAGTGGCTTACGCTAATGCTGTCCATTGCAGTTGTTGCTTCTCCAAGTTCTCCAATGAGTAGTTCTAGCTCTGCACCGCCTCGTGAACCAACGCTTACGCCGAAGAAGTTACCTGCCTGCCATCTTGGTAGGTCGGTTGAACCGTTCATTGCGATTCCAACTTCTGCTAGTTTGGTTCCGTAGGGGCCTTGCCACTGGGTCATGAAGTGACCACCGTAGTCGCCTGTGTCTGAGGAAAGCACGCCATCGATATCATGTACGTCCTCAACACCATCCATCATTGGAATATCACCTATCGGAGTTCCAAAGTGGTCTTGTGGGAAGACGCTTGCGATGTCTGAAGCTAACTGGGCAACTACTGATTCACCACCAGTGAAGTAGCCTAGGAAGACATAGTCAACGCCATATTCCTTTGTAGCGAAATCTTCTCTGCAGGTATCCTGTAGCTTATTGTAAGTTAACTCAACGTCATAGTGGGGACCAATGAATATTATCTTGGCGCCCTCTCTGAACAGTGCTTTTGTACAAACTGTAACAGCTGGGTGACACTCTGACCATGCGCTTACGCCGTAGCCAAAGTTGATTATCCATACTTCTCCCTCATCGACTTGGTCGCCTGTGATCCCGTCATAGAGATCTTGTGTGTTTGGCGCGATTGTGATGGGGAAACCAATTGGGTTTAGGAATGGAACCATGAGAGCGATGAAGAGTATCCAATAGAATACCCTGCGATCGATATCGGCTAGTTTACTGAGTGCGCTCATTTTACTCGCCGCCTCCCGCGTAGAATCCACGCTCTTTACCCAGTAGTGCCCTGAAGCCATATGCAATCAGGCCTAATGCGCCTACAATTGCGAATGTCCTCATTCCTGGTACTTGTCCAGTGAACTGGAACCAGTTACCAATAGTAGCAAAACCGATCCATATTGCCTCACCAACTGGTGCATTCTTGAGCATGACGAAGCAGCCTGCAATTAGCATGAGGGCTGCGTCTATGTTTCTTGCTCTGAATGCACGATAGGCTGCTGAGAAAATATAGAAGCCGGTAATTGGGTACAATGTGGCACCTAGTGGTGTATAGATGTAGTTAAACATCCAGTTGTATATTCCGTTGTTTGTTTGTACACCTGTCATGATGTAACCTGCGAATCCTGTAAGAAGCATTATCGCGAAAAGTCCGAGTAGTAAACCACTGAATTGCCAGTCTCTACCCTTCTTTGATACTCTTGCGCTGTGCGAGATTAGCAGCCTTGCGGCTCCTAGACCGAGTGAGATGTTATAGATTATAACAGCCCATGTTCGGATTGTCTCAGCCCAGACCTGAGTATCTGCGAAGAAGAAGTATTCAACTAGCATTAAGATGGTAACTATTCCTGTTACCGCGTATACGGCTTCTTGTTTTAATACATTCGACATTTTTCATCACATTCCTAACAGGTCAGCAATTATTGTTATGTTGAGTGCACCTAGTATGAATCCAACACCTGTAATTGCTACCAGAATAACTTTCATGAAGTCTTCTCCTTTGATGGAACCAAGCATGTCACGGTTCTGGCTGATAGCCGCACCTGCAGCGAAAAGCTCCTCTGCTAGCAGCATGTAGTCACATGTTGCTACGAGGAAAGGCATCTGGTGGGTGTTGTTTGTTCCACCAATCTGCATCGCTCCAATGTGGTTACCCGCTTCACCAAGGACTACAGACTCGTAGTAGAAGCCACCGACAAATATGTTTGACGCAGGCTCATATCTCTGCATGTAGCCTAAAGTTGCGCTTAGGTAAGGTGACTGCTCTGAGATGAAAGTAATCTGATCTGGGTTGAACTCCTCGGGCTTACCTTCACGGAGGTAAGCTGTTCTCATCGTTTCCTCGATAAGTGGTAGTGCGTCTGGTAGAGGTACAATCGCTTGAAGATGTACACCAGCCTTGACACATTCCTCTGTTAGATACTCGAGGATGCTGATAGCGGCAAGGATCTGTGGTCCTTGCGATGAGTTGTTCAATGCACCAGATATACCTGGAGTCCATAGAACTGGGCGGCCCATCTCGGCTGCTCTTCCTACGGCTTCAGGTATGGCTTGTAGTGCTGGCATTGCTCTGATAGTATACTGTTGTTCTTTGTTTATCGACATGAAGTAGTACATTAGGACGAAGAAGATGATCATTAAGATGAATGTCATCAACCGTCCTTCTACTATAATTGCCATTGTTTTTCCTTCCGTTTATTTTAGCCTATTCACCGTCGAGACCCATAATAATCGCTATTGCGACATACGGGCTACTCACGATGAAGGATAGACTTAATTCAGTATAATTGCTAAGTATATATAATACTTTTTTCAATTCTTTTCCAGGATATCCCTATCCAGCCGGCAATGATTCCACCTATAGCCGCTGCAAGAAGCAATGCCATCTGGTTGGCTCCGCCAAGGGTGTCTTCAAAAAAACGGACATTAAGAAAGAGGAAAAAAATAAGAAATACCAGGGGTACCAGTGCCTGAAAAAGCGTGGGGTATTTTTTTCCTTGCTTCATTCGCCGGAATATTCAAATTGACGAACGACGAAGATAATGATTTTGCGCATTACTTGATAACCGGGAAAGTCTTTTAGGTTGGACAACACACTTTAAAACAAATCTATTTATGGAAAAGGAAATAGAAGACTTTTCTCATAAACGGGACAGGCTTCCGGTCTTCTTCGTAATAGCCTTCACCATAACCGTAACCATATCCATAACCGTATCCATAACCATATCCATAACCATATCCATAACCGTAACTGTATCCGTAATAGCTGGATAATTTAATATCGTTAACCAATAAAGCGAGTTTTTTGAGTTTCCTCTTATCATAGAGCTCGTCTACAAACTGAACGACATTTTTATGCGAATAATTCTGGCGGATGACAAACATGATCAGGTCTGTATACGGTTCAAGCAAAAGTGCATCCGTTACGATAGCCAACGGTGGTGAATCAAGAATAATCACATCAAAATCTTTACGCGCCTTATTAAAAAATGCCTCTGTGTTTTTACTTTCAAGCAATTCTGCCGGGTTGGGTGGTACCGGTCCGGATGTTGCGATATAAAGATTTTCAAAGTCAGTAGGATGAATGATTTCCTCATAAG
>CALGBN010000004.1 GCA_937877765.1 Candidatus Bathyarchaeota archaeon
TTATTGTACCCGGTCTCTGGGCTCTGTTTCCTAATATATGGATAGAGGACTCGGTCCATGCTGGTGGTGCGCTGTGGGTCTCCTGCGGCTCTTGGGCAAGTGATTCCGTTTGTGAATGGGTTCTCCTTGCTTGCCTCTACTTTGATGATGGTGTCGTTGTCGTCTACTGTTACGTCGAGCCAGCATGCGTCTGGGCAGTCACGGGCGCACATGGTTTTTACTATTTTCAATCAGGGACACCAGAATACTTTATTCAGTGTTTTATTACTAAAAAAGAGGTATCCTATTTCTTGTTGCATAAATGGGTTAATTTTCAATTCCCATTAACCAGAAACTATATTAAGCGCGTAATGATGTTAGGGGTTTAAATTGGTGTAATGAATTGGGTTTCCGTTCAAAATTCGAGAATGCGGAAAAAGCCCTCACCTTTAATGATGTTCTTCTTCTTCCCGGTTGGACGACACTTGAACCGAATGAAGCAGATGTGATGACAAACATCACGAAGAACGTCAAGATCAATATTCCACTTATCGCAAGCCCCATGGATACAGTAACAGAAGCCGAGATGGCTATCGCCCTAGCAAGGGAAGGAGCCCTCGGAGTCCTGCATAGGAACTGTAGCACCAAGGAGGAAGTGGAGATGGCGAGGAGGGTTAAACGCGCAGAGGCTGTAATCATCAGGGACGTAGTAACAGTAAGCCCCGATAGTACAGTAGAAGATCTCCTGAAACAGATGGAGGAGCATAATATCAAAGGATTCCCCGTAGTGGACGATGAGAGCAAACTACAGGGAATAGTCACATGGAGAGACGTACGCCTAGCCGAACACGACCTCAAGATACGAGACGTGATGACTGAAGAAGTAATCACCGGCACAGAGGACACCGACCTTGAGCAAGCTATGAAGATACTCCACGATCATAGAATAGAGAAACTCCCCATCGTGGACAAAGATGGACGAGTACAGGGCTTAATCACTATGAAAGACATCACCCTCAAGGGCAAGTTCCAAGAAGCCGTAAGAGACGAAGAGGGTAGATTGCTCTGTGCAGCTGCTACAAGTCCCTTTGACTTACCGAGAGCCAAGGCACTAGACAAATACGTGGATGTCATGGTATTGGATGTTAGCCACTTCCATAACAAGAACTGCTTCGAGGCAACAAAAGAGATAATCAAGAACGTCGAGGCTGATGTCATCGTAGGTAACATCGGCACATATCAGGCAGCTGAGGACATTATCACACAACTTGATGGCGTAGCTGGGCTCAGGGTTGGCATAGGCAGCGGAAGCATCTGCAGCACAAGTGTAGTAACACGTGCAGGAGCACCGACAATGTATGCCACAAGCCAAGTAGCTGATGCAGTCAAGACCTATGGCGCAGATATTCCAGTTATTGCTGATGGGGGTATGAGAAACCCTGGTGATGTGGCGGTAGCTATGGCCGTAGGAGCAAGTGCAGCCATGATGGGCAACGTCTTCGCAGGGTGCAGTGAGAGCCCCGGTAGGCTAGTCGCCATGGAGGGACGCTACTACAAAGAATACTATGGCATGGGAAGCGCCAAGGCTCGTGAGAAACGCTTCGTCATGGATAGATACAGCAAGCCAAGTAAGTCTATCAATGAGGGCGTCGAAGGCTGGGTACCTTACAGGGGACCAGTCAAGGAGATTCTCGGTGAGTTCACAGGCGGCTTGAAGGCAGCTATGGGCTATGTGGGGGCTTCTACGATTCCAGAGGTATGGGAGAAGGCTAAGCTAGCACTTGTTACTGAGCGTGGTGCTTCTGAGGCAGCGCCTCACGATATTTTCCGTCCGGGTCCAAGCAGGACTATTTAATCCCATTTTTTGGTTAGTTTTAGATACTTCTCAGATATTTCTTGTTTCGGTTATTATGAATAGAGGGTGGCTTGGAGCCGCAGAGATAACGCCAGCGGGTAGGGTAGTTGCTGGTGTTCATGGGTCATGGAAGCTCGTGTATTATGTGGGGAAATATGGTATTGATGATGGAGGCAGCATCAGGGTCGCGCATCGGAGTGTCAGTGATATTGAGAGCCCACAGTTCAGTGATCCAAAGGGTTCAGGATACTGCACGGTCTCCGCTAGTCGAGATGTACGCCTAGAATACAGGTACAGCAGAAGAGGTCATATTCGCCCCTTCAGGGTAGCCATTCAGATAGATGTACGTGACGGCAGCCTTTACGAGGGAGACACCATCACCATTGTACTGGGTGACAAGAGCAAAGGCTCACCCGGACTACGAGCTCAGACATTCAGGGAACAGGAGCACATCTTCAAGGTGCTGGTAGATCCCTTTGGGACTGGACTCTTTGAAGAAATAGAGGAATCACCTAGAGTCCAGATTATCGGTGGAGGTGTCGATAGAATTGATATCTCGGCTCCTTCCGGTGCAGTGGTTGGGGATCCTTTTGATGTAGTTGTAAGGGCTGTGGATGGTTATGGTAACAGGTGTGACGATTATCGTGGAGAAGTCAGCTTTGATGGACTTGATGTTCAACCCTATAGATTCACTGAAGCGGATATAGGAGCCCACAGGTTCAGAGTAAAACTGGATAAAGCTGGTTTACAGACCATCAAGATAACCGATAACATGGGGCACAAAGCTGAGTCAAACCCAGTAATGATGCTCAAAGAAGAGCCACAATACAAGCTATTTTGGGGCGACATGCATGGACAGACCAAGCAAACCGTGGGAACAGGCACAGTAGACGAGTACTTTAGCTTCCTCCGAGACATGGCGGGCATGGATTTCGGAGGCTGGCAAGGCAACGATTTCCAGATAACAAAAGAGCTGTGGAAAGAAGTCAAACAGAAAACCAAAGAGTATAACGATCCGGGAAAGCTGGTGGTTTTCCTCGGTTACGAGTGGAGTGGACTCACACCAGCGGGAGGAGACCATAACATCTACTTCTTTGGAGACGAGGGAGCGCTTCACAGGAGCGATCACTGGCTCATTGAGGACAAATCAGACGCGGATACAGACAGATACCCCATCGACAAACTGTGGAAAGAGTTCAAAGAGAGAAAAGACGTAATGGGGGTAGCGCATATTGGTGGACGTCACGCGAACCTAGACTACTGGACACCAGAACATGTCCCATTGATCGAGGTTCACAGCCATCATGGCACATTCGAGTGGTTTCTAGAGGAGGCGCTGAACAGAGGCTACAAGGTAGGCTTCATAGCCACAAGCGATGACCATACATGTAGACCGGGATACACATTAACAACACAGGACTTTACCACAAGAGGCGGGTACACTGCAGTCTACGCGGAGGAGCTTACACGAGAAGCCCTCTGGGAAGCATTCTGGGCGAGAAGAGTCTATGGAACCACTGGTGAACGTATCATTCTCGATGTCAATGTGGATGGTCACAAGATGGGTGAAGAAATAGACGCAAAGGACTCTGTAGGCGTATCAGTGAATGTGCATGGCACCAAGTCATTACACTCAATAGAGGTAATGAGAAGCACAGAATGCGTCTACAGACACCCATTCGCGGACCCGGTTGATGAAGAGAAGCTCATCAAAATACAGTGGATGGGAGCCAGAGTAAAGAGCAGACCAAAGATAGTAAACTGGAACGGGGGTCTGAGTATCGATAAAGGCAAAATTATATCATACCGAGAGTACGCCTTCGACTATATTCATCAGGGAGTTAGACAAGTCAATGAGAAAGAATTAGAATGGAATAGCTCAACGGGTGGAGACCCAGATGGTGTAGTTCTTGAATTAGACGTACCTAGAGAAGCTGTGATCAGCTTCCAGAGTAACCCAGTCAGTTTCCAGTTCAAACCTGCTGAAATAACCGCTATACCCTATATTACTGAGATAGGTCCAGTGAATCAACGTGTTATTGTTCAGGCGATCACCAAGAAAACAACGCCTAAGAATCTAGCATTTGACACAAGGGTTGATCTCGTTGATGGATTGAACCCGGTGTGGGTTAAGGTTACCCAAGAGGACGGCTCTATGGCTTGGAGTAGCCCGGTATATGTTAACCATATTTAGTGGTTCAGGTTTTCTATTTTTTCATCAATATTACATTTCTATGTAACCCAAAGCCTATAATTGCCACCTATATGCTATAGAAACATTCGAGGGAAACTAGTTGATAAAAAAAGCATTAATCAGCGTATACGATAAGCAGGGACTGGAAACACTGGTACCTGCACTCGCAAAATATGGTATAAAGATAATCAGCAGCGGAGGCACAGCCAGACGCATCAAAGAGATCGGATACAAAGACCTCGTTGAAGTCAGCGAATACACTGGACACCCAGAGAGTCCTGGCGGACTAGTAAAGACACTTCACCCCAAGGTCCACGGAGGACTACTTCTAGACAGAGATGAGCCAGAACACGCAAAGTGGATGAAAGAAAACAAAATCGAGTCAATTGATCTTGTCGTGGTCAACCTATACCCATTTGAGAAAGTTGTAGCTGGTGGAGCGGATCTAGAGACCGCAGGTCACAATATTGACATTGGTGGACCAACCATGACCAGAAGCGCTGCTAAGGCTAGTTTGCTCTATGATAAGACGTGTATCGTCTCAGATCCAGCCCAGTATCCGGAAATAATCAAGACCCTCGATGAAAACAATGGAGAGCTAACCACTGAACTCAGAAAGCGTTATGCTCTCTTGGCATTCAAGCGAACAGCGGGTTATGATGCCGCTATCGTATCATATTTGGAGGAAACACTATGAGTAAACCCAAATCCATGAGGAAGAAATACAGTACAGCTCTCGAAGAGGACTTCCCCGAGACCATAAAGATCACAATAGGTGAAAACGAGACCACCTACAGAAAACACATGAGCCTACGTTATGGTGAGAACCCCCACCAGCCAGCTGCCTTCTACAGCCCAACAGAAGGCCCACTGACAGTAGGAGACATCAAACTACTCAAGTCGGGTAAATCAGGTCTCAGCATGACCAACGTAGAAGACGCCAACAACAGCATGAGAATCGTCAGCTACTTTGATCAACCAGCCTGCGCCGTTATGAAGCACGTAAACCCAAGCGGAGCAGCAGCCCAGAACAAGGATGAGCCACTAGTAGAAGTCTACAAGAAAGCAAGAGACTGCGATGCCTTAGCAGCCTTCGGTAGCGTTGCAGGTTTCAACTGCGAGGTAGACGTTGCTACAGCCGAGGAGATTATGAACAGCTACGTCGAAGGGGTAGTTGCCCCAAGCTACGAGGAGGGGTGTATGGAGTTCTTCAACAAGAAGAAAAACATCAGGATCATGCAGGTAGACGGCCTCGAAGAGATGAGCAAATACATGGGAGACCTAATGTGGCCGCTTGACATCAGCGTACAGATGGACGGAAGCCTCGTCTTACAGGCACCCATGCTTACCAAGCTCAAGACAGTTAATGATCTCAGAGTAGTTACCGAGAGAAAGCCTACGGCTCAGGAGCTCAAGGACATGCTGTTTAGCTGGTATGTTTGTATGAATGTGAGAAGCAACGGTGTATTGCTAGGTAAGGATAACGCGACAATCGGTATCGGTACAGGTCAACAGGACAGGGTTACCGCGGTTAAGCTAGCTCTGGAGAAGGCAGAAATGCGTGGGCATCTGGAAGAGATACCCGGTAGCGTACTAGCGTCAGATGGATTCTTCCCATTCAGAGACAGCATTGACCTCTTGGCTGAGTACGGTGTTAAGGCATGTGTTCAGCCCGGGGGAAGCATCAGGGACAAGGAAGTTATCGCTGCCTGCGACGAGCATGGTATCGCCATGGTCTTTACGGATGAACGATGTTTCCGTCACTTCTAAATTGAATATTGTCTTATCCCAAATTTAAACTCCAGATTATATCAAACTCATCTTCAGCCACAAACAAGTACCGCCCAAAATCGGAATACTACGAGACACGAGAAGAATATCAATCAAAAACATGGAACATTATAAATCTTAACACGGAAACCAAGCAGACCTAGTAAGGATAGTAACCATCCACAAACTCGTCTAGAAAAATAATCAGAGTATTATGGGGTTATAGAACCCAACTATCCCAACTATGACAACTCTGCAGAAAGAAATCAAAACTAAATGAAGAGAAATCTGTACTAAGAAAAAAGGTTTGAAGCTTTAGGACGACAGCGGGCTTAGAAGGTGCATAATGAGGATATGAACCATCCACAAACTCCCTCTGAAATAATTCTAGATCAGTGTGGGTATATAGAACCCTCTTATCCTCCTTATACTCATTTTGAGACACAGACTAAGTAAATCAAACAGTGAGATTATTCCCAGAAGAGCTGTGGATCAAGTGATACAGGTGCTCTATTAAGGCATCCATTTTACCCAAGCAATTGGTTCTATTAATATAATTACATCAGTTAGATCTATTAGCTTTAGAAATAATTGGATACAATCAGGCTCGTTAGTATAGTTATGTTCTAATGAAAAATGGTTTCATGTAATTCTATTTAGGGTCTGCAGTATAATCAAAAAACAGGAGTTATTACTAAATGGGTAAAGGAGACCGTAGAGTCCGTTTGAGTGAGCGTGAAGTCGAATTAGTTCTTACTGGCTTATTATTGGTTGTTGAAACTATAGATAATGACCCGTTATCTGATGAGGCCATAGTTTTAGCTGAAAGACTTTGTCAAAATAAGCCAGGGAGACCTGGAGGGCGTTTAGATGCTAAGGCAGTTGGGTTGTGGAGAGATGCTCAGCGTCGTGCTTATGAGAAAAAATGGTAATGGATCCATTATTTTCAGGTCATAGTAGAATGGATCCATAAAAGAGGCGAAAATAAATGCTTTTTGGCTAAAAGAGTCTGTTTTCTGTGTTTTTGTTCGATCGTTCGGTCGTACGTACCCCCTGTGTTTAATTTCAATTAAGAGCGGTAAAAAAGAGCTTTAATTTGAATTTCTTGAGCTTTAGGCTGGGTCTCGGCTTAGTGGGCTTGTACTGCAGTGGGGTCCACCTAGTAAGTCTAAGTATCCTGATTCCCATTCCTTGACTGTTACACCGTGGTTTCGTAGCTCCTCGTTAGTAGCATGGTTTCTATCGTAAGCGATTACCATACCGGGTTTGATGGTAACAATGTTTGAAGCCCCTCTGCTCTGCTCAAGCATGGTATCGAGAAGATGTTCAACATCCCATAGGTCTTCAGGTACGCCCCCAACATAGATGAATCCATCTTTCTCCAGTTTCTCCTCCTTCAACAAGAAGTCTAGGAAACTGATCTCGTTCCTGAGTAGCTTTGGTTTACCGTTATCGTTAATGTAGACGCCTGTTCTTCCTAGTGCTGCGAAATGGTCTGGGTGTACTAGTGGCTCCATGGGTCTTCCATGTTGCTCGCTTTGGCGTCTGATGGCTTCAAGGGTTTTCAGTAATAGTTTCTTGGGTGGATAGTCTTTGAGAATCTCTGTGTCATAGACGTAGGGCATGACCAGTGCCTTACCCTTATCTGGATAATTGATGGTCACATCAAGATGCATATAATCCACAGCCGGGTAATCAGCCAGATTCACAGCACAGATATACTTCAACTCACCATCCGTATCAGCCTCAAACAAGCGCTTAGCAGTCTCAACTACACCTGTGACTGTTGAACGTTGACCTACGCCAATAGCGATGGTTTCCTCGTCGATGATCTGTGCGTCGCCGCCTTCAACGCATGGAGGTTCACTGAACACCCCAAGGGTTTCGTTTGCATCATATACGATCTCGGTTTTCTCACTTAGCACTGGATCATATTGATAGCAGAGTTTGACGACCCGCGGCTCGTAGCGTCTGCTGTACCGGCGCATGTGGCAGATGACGGCTCCAATCTGGGTCGTGAAGCTTGTGTCTCGAGTATATGTCCAAGCAACTCTACGATGATCTGGCAGAACTACTTCCTCCGTCACTGGATCATAGAATGGTATCGGCGGGTTGCCCCACATGAGGTGATCAACGGTAAGGTCTTCTGGCTCAGGTGGGTTAGGAACACCCATCCAGACATCATCTACCATCTCACCTAGCTCAGCCAAGGTAGCGTTCTCAATAATCTTCCCTAGTATCTCCTTGACTTCAAACACCTGTACCCCCTCATCTCTGAGAATCTTGGGTAGCTGTAGCCATTGCTCGTGTCCCGGATTCATCTGGGCATGGGGGTCTCTGCTTACATAGTGTGTGCTGGATTCGATGCCTGCGAAGGGCATTTTCTTTGTCCATAGTTGTTCTGTTGAGTCTTGTACTAGTACTGCGTTTAGTTTGCCTGATTCGGACTTGATTGTCCACATGCATGATGGTTGTTTTGATAATGTATAGGGTTTACGGGGATAGAGTTACTCTCAATTTGTGATGCTAACTTGCTATCGTTGGTACATATCCAGAGTCCATAAAGACCTTTAATTTAGTCCCATAAAGCAAGTAATGTAACGGAAAACTGAGACAACTGGGTTTTAGGGCGTTTCACCATATAAAACGGGCGTGTAAAAGAATAAAACCCACACAGGGGATGTACATCCATATTGAAACAATACGCGCGACTCCTAGGATTACTCATCGTACTGACCCTCAGCGTAGGAATGCTGGGAACAGCCATCAACATCCTAGGAGACATCACGCGACTCGAACTAGATGATAAATCCCCAATAACAGCAAAAGGATTCTCGGAAGCACAGAGTCTGAGTGGGGGAGAACAACAAGCACAGGTTGGTTATGAAGTTGAACAAGAAAAAGGACCAATACTCCTCATCAGGCTACCCACACGAGACAAATATCTCAGAAGATACGCGGCTTACAACTATACACACGGCACATGGACTAAACCAATGGACCTAGAGGCAATGAACTATTATGGACAGCTACTACCAACTGATCCAACGTACCCAAAAAACCCAGCACTAGTACAGTTCCAAGTAAACCCATTGACAAACCTAACAGGATACATGCTTGTTGCACAAAACATCGATCACCTAAAACTGAATCAGAGCGACTTTACTATCGACTATTATGAGGATATCCAGAGTTTCGACGCAATAGAACCATATGACCAACCGTACTGGGTGAGCTACAAGAAATATCAGTATAGCGAAGCAGCGCTCAGAGCAAGTCAAGCAATTGGACCAGAAGAAGCACTTCAGGTACCAGTTGCACTAGAGGATTATCTAACAGAGAAAGCGAGGGAGTGGAGTGGCGGTGCAGCCACGGATTATGATAAACTGGTAACGCTTCAGAGGTATCTCTTGGAGAACTTTGAGTTTAACGAATCATTCCCGGCAACACCATCATCATACGACCCCATCAGATACTTCCTATCAATCACAAAAGTAGGAGTAGGAAGTCACTTCAACACAGCCTTTGTGCTGCTTGCGAGAAGCCTGAATATTCCAGCGAGAGTAGTAGTTGGATACACGGTCAAACCAGATGTCGAGATGCAGTATGTTCTACCTCAACAAGCATACATGTACGCTGAAGTAGAGTTCGAGAAACTTGGCTGGGTAACATTCGACGCCTGCCCCATCCACACAACGGAAGGAAAACAAAACATCACCCAGCAACAAACAATCTGCAACATCACAGGAAACGACCCAGTAGCAATCAGAGGACAACAGTTCAATGTCTGGGGAACAGTAAGAACCGCAAACGATACAGCCGTAACAGACACACAGGTAGAAATCATACTGAAAAAAGACAAATGGAACATGTCAGAAGCCGGATTAATCGTCGGAGTAGGAGTAGTAACAGACGGCTGGTTCAACGTAACCTGTGACGCAACACCCGAGATAATCGTCGGAGACTACAACCTCACAGCCCACAGCCTAGAAACAGCCTACTACATGGAATCCTTCACCGATCCACCCATCAAGGTCATGGCGGATCCAATACTCAACATCAATGGGCCAAGACAGGTCTACGAGGGAAGAAACATCACATACAGAGGCACCATAGTTGACTCAAGCGACGGAACACCCATAATAAACACCACACTAAAAGTTGAATTCCTAAACCAGATAATCACCCTCAAAAGCGATGTCGAAGGAAAAGTAAGCTTTGTAGCACTCTTCCCAGTGAAAGGACAGGTAAATGTGAGCCTCGTGAAAGAGGAGTCCCTTTATTATCTAGGAGCCGTCGACACTTTAGCGGTTACAGTCATTGTGCCACCTCCTGATGCTACAAACTTCTTAGCACTGCTCCTCACATTCCCATACAACATTGGCGTCGCCCTCACAGGAGCCATAGGAGTAGGAGTATACGCGGCTCGAAGAAACAAACGACTCCAAGAAGAAGAACCAATAATAGAAGCACGTGTCAAGCTGGCACCAGAAAAACAATACGTAGGGTTCGAGGACGGAATACCTCTAGAATACACCAGTTACGAGGAGGGTGTAGTCAAGCTGTTTAACAGATTCTACGTCAGTATGCAGCGTATCTACCCTGATATTGATGAGGCGATGACGCCGCGTGAGTTCCAGTATGTTCTAGAGGAACGTCTTCCAAAGACCGCGGACGCCTTATTGGAGGACCTTGTCTCAAGCTACGAGATAGCCATGTACAGTAATATCACATTGAGCCAAGATGATTTTAAGCGGACGAACGCTACTATAGAGCTAATAATTGAGTTGATGAAGAGTGGCCAACGAGAATAGAAGCAGGCTAATCAGAGCCACAGTGATATTTTTCTCTATAATCGCAGTACTAGCAGTACTCAGCTTTGCGTCAACAATCACCATAGGAGACGTAGCCAGCTTCCTACCATACATCCCAGAATCAATGGCACCAGTAGGAATCTACGTAATAATGGTGCCAGTAATGATTGCACTCATCTTCTTCTACCTAGCAATACTAGTGGGAACCCTATTCGAGGGAAAGATAAACAACGTAATAATAAGCGGATTATACGCAGGAGGCTTCGCAAGCCTAATCATAGTATTCATGATACTGCAGCCAGCCAGCCAGGCAACACAGACCGCAGGCTATCTCTTCATGGGAAGCTTTGCAGTCTACTTCCTATACTCTATTCTAGCAACTATAGCTGAGCTTAGAAAACAATTTTACATCAGGGTGATAGCAGGAGCCCTAGCAATTTTCATCATCGGACAGGTATGTGTACAGTTAGTCAACCTTTACATGATTGTACCAGGTGTACCGGAGTCAGAGCAAGTAGCACTCATCAAGAGCATGCTCAACTGGGGCTTCGGCGCAGCCTCAATAATCACACTCGTAGGCATATTCAGGGACAGCCGCAGCCCATATCTATCACAGATCGGTGCAATCGCGGCAAACTACTTCTTCGTACTTGCTCTGAGCTTAATCGGCACACTCTATGTGAACTTTATCAGCGGCAACCTCACCGAGGTCAGCCCAGTCATGGAGCAACTCAGTCCATACGTAGAATGGACCGGCATAGTCATAGTTCTGTCTCTTATACACATCTGACGCTGCCGACGAATTAGACGGTGTAGATCTCGG
>CALGBN010000005.1 GCA_937877765.1 Candidatus Bathyarchaeota archaeon
CCTTATTGGGCTGGGTGTTCGCCCCATCTTGTTCGCGTTTACGCCGGTTCCGGGTACAAGATTAGAGAGGCTAGCTCAGCCTGACCTCTTAGCTTATCGCCGTATTCAGGTGGCTCGATACTTGATTGTGAACGGGTATGCTGGGTATGAGGATATCCGGTTCAAGGATGGACGAATAACCGGTTTCAATGTGCCTGATCTTGTTCAAGCATTGTCTGATGGCGAAGCCTTCAGGACCACAGGATGCCCCGGGTGCAACCGTCCATTTTACAATGAACGCCCTTCAGGACCATTCTTCAATTATCCACGAGAACCCACAAAAGACGAGACTAAAAAGGAACTGGAAGAACTGGGCATTAACTAGGTTTTCTCTCGCTTCTTCAGTTTGATGCTCAGATATGCGCCTGTGAGAAACTGCCCATAGATGTCTTCTTGTGCGCCGCCGTGTCCCTGTTTTATCTCTTCGATCTTGTATCTTATCTCAGGTTTCTCGGGAAGCTCCTCGTTAACCAACCAGATGTACTTTTTACCCTTGAGTTTACGGCTATAATAGTCGTTGTCTTGAAGTATCAACTGGTCACGTTTACCATCAAGGAATTCAGTGTAAACACTATCTGAGACTCCCTGCCGAAGATTGACGCCCATACCTAGCTATATGAGAGTCTCGCTTATGAGCCCCACGCTTGGGTTTTTCGGTTTAATAATTATTATCCCAATAACCAAGTAGAATGAGTTCCAGTAGCCTCACAATACTCCAGATCAACGATCTCCACGGATACCTTGAACCACATCAAGAGCTATTCCACAGCGGATACGATTCCAAGGGTAAAAAACTAGACCCAGAGACCATGGATAGGATGCGCCGTCTCAAGAAACAAGACCAGCGTACAAAGATCAATGATACATGGCAACGTAACCTAAAGATTGCATTGTCTGAGATGAGTCGGGTATGCAATAAGCTACATCTACCTGACCATATTCATGAGCAAGCAGCTCATACGTATCGTCTTGTATTGAAGGATGATTTGGTACGTGGAAGATCAATTGATGGTTTCGTGGCTGCTTCTATATATGCCGCTTGTAGAAAAAATAAGCTACCACGATCAATCAAGGACATCGTAGATCCAGCACATCTCACAGAACACGAGGTAAGATACTATTATAGGCTCCTAGTGAAGGAACTTAGGTTCAAGACACCCATCGATAGACCAGCAAAATTCATCTCAAGACCATCATCAAAACTAAAGCTCAATGGAAGGGTTGAAGTCGAATCAATAAAGATACTGGAAAAAGCACTTAAAGAGAAGCTTATCGTTGGTAAAAACCCTAGAGGAGTTGCAGCCGCCGTACTTTATCTAGCCTGCCAAGAAGTAGGTGTAAGCATTACACAGGCTGAGTTAGCTAGAGCCGCTAGACCTCAGAGGTAACAATGCGCAAACGTTTCAAGGAATACGAGCCAATCCTCCAAAACACTAAACAGAACTAATCAGAATAGCGGCTAACAGGGAGGGGGAGGGGTACAACGTTCCAACCTTATAGGGGTATCTATTTCTCTAAAATAAACTCCAGAATAGCTTATTTTTGTTCTTTATCTATGTAAAAAAGTGGTATGGTAACCGAGTTTACGCTCAAAATCTGAGCGTTCTTGGCTTAGACTACTATCTGTCTTTTGTGAAGTAGAGGAAAACTCCGCCAAGGGCTATTACTCCTCCTCCAAATGCTACCATGCCCCATATTGCTGGTACCTGCATTACTCCTGATGCTTCGATTATGCTAAATATCACTAGTTTTCACCTCCAAGTGTTAACGGAACTGCTGTATTGCAACACGAAACTACGGATTTTCAGTAAACCTCGACAATCCTTCCTTTCGTTCCGGTTAAAGACCAGTAATTTTTTGAAGCTGAGCAAGCAGTTATCATCTTAGC
>CALGBN010000006.1 GCA_937877765.1 Candidatus Bathyarchaeota archaeon
GGCGAGCCCGGGGGGATTCGAACCCTCGATCTCCGGATTAGAAGTCCGGTGCCTTATCCTTACTTGGCCACGGGCTCTCCTCACAGCATAACAGACACCTATAATTTAAGAGTTTCAGAGAATGCTATGCCGGATTGACTGTGTAAAATGGGTTAATGAAGAGTATTACTCTTCGGTTTTCTTGAAGATGGTATAACCGCAGTTGCCACAAGCATATCTGTTGCCGTGGTCAGCCATGAAGTAGCCTCTTCCACATCGGTTACAGAATGGGCGCTTGCGCTCTAGTTTTCCATCCTTGATCTCATAGTGCTTGCTTACTGTGTCTGACATTACTCTTCTGCCTCCTCTTCAGCCTCAGGCTCAGCCTCTGCCTTGGGCTCCGCTTCTGGAGCCTCTTCTACTTCAGGCTCGGGTGCTGCTTCTGGCTCGGGTTCAGGTTTTGCCTTCTGGTTTCTCTCGATAATATACTTGGGCTCAATCTTCAAAGCCTGCTCAGGGTCAGCGTAAACATGAGCACTACCAACTGTTACATGGGTACCGCTCTTGGTCTCGATATCCCTCACATATACCTGATTCAAGTCTACTTTCATGGCTACGGCAACGCCGATTCGCACATTACTCCGACTAGGAGTCTTGTTCTGCTCAACCATGAACTCTATCTCCTGCCTGTTAAACAGGGGATTCTTCTTTACTGATGTTAATTTCAGTTCCAATGTTTTTTCCTCATGGTAATAATCTGGCCCACCTTCTCCGCTCCTCTGTCGGGGCTCACGCCCGGGCTTCACTGGCCACCACAGGGTGGTTTTTGGAGCTGGTTGGCTTCCGCCATGAAAGGAAGGACCAATGATCCTGATTACCGACTACACTCAAACCCGAGCCTATTTTTAAGGGTTATCGCTAAAAACCTAGGCTTCCTGCATTTCTGAGAGGAATTTCTTAGCCCAGGCCCGGCGTTCATCGTTTAATGTGATGACAACCATGCCTTCACGAGGCTGACCATAGATTATAACGGACCCATTAGGCATGTAGACCATTAAAGGTAACACCAAAAGGTCTTCCTCACCATCAATTATTATGGCTAAGTGGGCGCATTCTTGGGCAGAAACACTAAGAATTCTCTGAGATTGAGCAGTTACAGTGCCCGGTGGATTTTCTACATTCACAAATCTTCTATCAAACTCGATAGGATCAACAGATTTCCTCATTATCTTGTGATCAACAACCACAAGATCAGGGTGTATACCAGCGTCTAGAATATTGAATGAAACAAAATCACCCACAGTGGCGAAACAAACTGGTTTCTTCTCTGCTAGGTAACTTTTGAGGCGTTTTATGTTATCCTCAACCGGTCCTATCCAGAGGTCTCCGAGGGGGTCTTTTAACTCGATGCGTTTCTCTTTTTGAAGTATAAGGTTCTTGAAGTGATTTTTTTGCGTAGGCGTCGCCCCTACCTGATCTTTAAGGCATATTGGCCTTCTTCAGTTGTATCGAGTTTCTCGGCCAAAATACTGTTCTCTGGGTCAAGAACAATTAGTAATCCACTGTAGTCATCACTGAACTCTGTTCCTTTGCATACCGGACAAATGTTCTCATCAGAGATGTTCTTACAGCTTCTGCATGCTCTCACTCGGATTCCTCCTCCTTATCTGAACCAGAAAGCTCAGCGCGTATCCAGTCAAGCTTACCTAGCATTGGCTGACGCGCAGTTACACCGATCTTGCCGCTGCTTCTTCCCCTTGGGAAGCTTACAGCCACGATTCTTACCCTGAATACATCGCCTCGGCTGATGGTTCTACCTGTTTCCCTCCCCAGTAATACTCCCTGCCTCTCGTCGTAGCTGATGAAGTCGTTCATAAGCTGGCTCACGTGGAGGAGAGCATCCACGGGGCCTATCCTCAGGAAGGTCCCAAAGTCCGCCACCTCGACCACTTCACCCTCGATGATCTCTTGGAGCTGGGGGTAGAAGGTTAGTATGCGGAAGACCACGGAGTGGTGGGTCCCCCCGTCCCCCGGGATGATGCGGCCGTTGGGGTTGACCTCCAGGTCGATGACGCTGATGATGTACCCCAGATCCTCGTCCACCAGACCCTCATACTTGCTTCTCAGCTCTGTATATGCAGCATCCTCTAGAGGTTCATCGAACATTGAGGGGTCGATTCTTATGGTGTCCTTTAACGTTATGAGGTTAAACATGGCAACGCCTCAGCTATACCTAAAGGATTGATAAAAACATTATTAAAAATACTCAAATTTCAATGAGCACCTCAAAGCTATACTTGCTTATTATGTTACTGAGGTACTCTTTCCATTCATCACCAACGGTAACAAGCACATAAATACCCGCGATATCTGCCCGCTGGTTACGTACAAGATCAACAAGCGCCTGAACTGTTTCACCAGAGCGCACAACATCATCAATAATCAGGACACTATCCTTCTTACGAATGCTTGTCTTGGGGACATACAGGCTTTTCCTGATGGCGCTTCCCCGCGGAATATACGTTTCTTCAATAAACTCGTTTATGCCAACCTCCTTGTTATCCTTTGCAATCAACAAGTCAATATCAAGAAGGTTTGCAACCAAGGTAGAGCATGGGATTCCGTCAACCGCCGCCGTTAAAACTTTAGTAACCCTACGCCCAGCAAATTTCTCCATGGCGTAGTTACTCATTATCTTGAGCCAAGTTATCTCGGACGTAAGAGGCGTATTATCGAAGTATCCTTCCTCATCAAACATGATGCGTTGTTTTAGAGCCTCTTTGATGTCTGTTATCTCAGAAAGTTTCTCGTAGAGCCCTTGAGCACGTGAATAACTTGGGAGAACATGACCGCGCATATAACGGCTAAGTATTGGTGGGCTAAGTCCGAGGACATCTGAGAGTTCTTGAT
>CALGBN010000007.1 GCA_937877765.1 Candidatus Bathyarchaeota archaeon
CAGAAGGACACAGAATAGCGAAATACATCGCAGAGAAAGGCATTCCAGCGGTCTGGGGTCCGGGACTCAATTGGCGAACCAAATGGGAGACCCGTGAACGAACCTTTGAGACAGTGAAGAACCTCGTTGACGCAGGAGTCAAAGTTGCTCTTCAGACTGACGCTGATAACGGTAAAATCGGTTTCCTCCCCATCAGTGCAGCTTTGGCTATTCGTGATGGACTCAGTGAAGAAGAGGCATGGAAGACCATTACCATCAACCCAGCTGAGATTCTAGGTGTAGGTGACCGTGTTGGATCAATTGAAAAAGGAAAAGACGCGGACCTTCGGATCACCAAAGGTGACCCATTGGACCCACGTAGTCAAGTAAGAATGGTGTTTATCGACGGGGAGCTAGTGTTCTCCCGTTAACCCATTTATTTTAGGTATGCTTTCTTGATTTCTACTGGTTCTTTTGGCCAGTCCTGCATTGGGCCATGTGGTGTTAGTTTGGTTCCAGTAGCTACCGCCTCTATAGCCATTACCGCGTCCATACCCGCGACCACTTTGCCGAATACAGTGTATCCGTGTCCATCAAAACTAGGATAATCCAAGTTACCATTATCCACCGTGTTTATGAAGAACTGACTAGTGGCGCTGTTGGGATCACTTGTACGAGCCATCGCGATGGTGCCTTTCTTGTTTTTTAAACCGTTCTTTGACTCGATCTTTATGGGTGATCCTGTGTCTTGGCTTGCTCCGTCTGGTGTGAATCCACCGCCCTGTATCATGAATCCTCTGATTACTCGATGGAAGCAGACCCCATCGAAGAAGCCTTCCTTAACATATTTCTCGAAATTTGCTACCGTGATTGGTGCTTTTTCTTTGTCTAGCTCTATCTCGATGCTTCCTTTGCTTGTCTCCATTACGACTGTTGGTGTCATGCAACCTATCATGTAATGGTATAATGAATAAGTTTGGGCTATTCTTTGACGTAGGCTCTGATTATCAAGATGTCCTCAACGGGCCAGTCCTCAACTGTTCCAGTGTAATCAAAATCCTCATAATAGACCTCGTGCAGTCCTGTCTCGGCTCTAGCTATATCCATCACTACATCCATGCCCGAGATGACCTCACCGAAAACCGTGTACCCTGGGTTCTCCTCATCAACATAATCTAGTGCCGTGTTGTCGGCTATGTTTATGTAGAACTGGCTAGTGGCGCTGTCGGGCTCTGTTGAACGAGCCATGGCGATGGTTCCGTTTAGATTTGATAGTCCGTTATTTGACTCGATCTTTATGGGCTCCATTGTGTTCTTGAAGGTTCCATCTGGCTCAAAGCCGCCTCCCTGAACTACGAAACCCAACATTACTCGGTGGAAACATAGTCCATCATACCAACCCGCGTTCACATATGTCAAGAAGTTCTCAACAGTAACTGGAGCTTTTTCAGCGTTAAGCTCAACCTCAATATCCCCCAGAGATGTCTCCAATACTACTATTGTACCCTCTGTTTCCTCTGTCTTTGGCTTCATGAATATGCTTGCAGCCATGGTGATTATGCTTCCCGAAAATAGGAACAATATGAATATTGATAGTATCTTCTTGCGTTCCAGCTTCATGGGATACGTGATAGGGGGGCTTTCTTAAAAGAAATTTGTTTATCCGCTGAACACGCCCAAGAGGTCAGCCTTTGTAATTATACCAACAACCTGACCTTGACGCTGCACAAGTATAGCCGGATAATACTTCAACAGATTAGACAATAGCGTCAATGGTGCGTCCTCGCTCACCATAGGCCAACTATCATCCATGATATCCTTGACCTGTTTCCTGTTTGCTGGTATCCCATCATCATTATAGAGTATCTGGTCTAAGAGAGTTCTCTCGCTTACGCCTCCCACCGCTTTGTCACTGTCAAACACTGGCAGTTGACTGAAATTATTCCTCCGCATTATCTCAACTGTCTCCTGTATTGTGGCTGTCTGCTGGACGATAACAGGGTTCTCGGTCATAATCTCGATCGCCTGCACCTCTTTCTTACGCTCAAGCTTGTCAAGTGACTCGAAGATTGACTTCACCTTGAGGTAGCTTGGCTCGATTTTTCCAGCCTCCAGCTTTGCAATGTAGCTCTGGCTGACTCCTGCGAGGTCGGCTAGTTGGCTTTGGGTTAGTCCTAGTTTTCTTCTGCGTTCAGGAATTATTTCTATTGCTGGGAGCATGCCTAGAGGAATTTTATCATCATATTTATTCTTTGTGAAATATTTTTGGTTAACTTGTATTATTTATGGCATATTTAGAGTCTATACCGTATTCCCATTGGAATGTGTTTATCAAAAATCCATAAATATAGGAATAAATGCATTGGGGATATCCAATAGGAGAGGAAACAACACTCAGTCTAAATCTAAAAGAATGGGGAACATTCGAAGGCATCGGTCAAGGCTATGCCTTCAAGCGAGATGGAAAATTTTACTCAGTACTTGAGACAAAGGTAGGCAGCTACCGAGGTAACCACATCCACCCAAGCACTCAATACACGTTACTGCTTTCAGGAAAAGCAGATTATGTGTTAATAGAGGATGGCGTGGAGAAGACTATACCGTTGAAGGTTGGTAAGATAACCTCAGTAGAAGCAGGAGTGCCGCATATAATGGTCGTCCATGATGACATCACCACGTTTGAGTGGTGGGACGGCGACTTCATAGCTGAGCCTGCCGGTGAGAAATTCAAGAAATACACTGCGACCACGATTGGTCCTGAGGATTTCTTGACTGGGGAGGTGTAGAATGTTCTATGAGCATTTGCACGTCTCTTACCCGGTAACCTATGAGGTAGTTCCTCCACGGGGCTGTAGCATCAATCATTTGGAGCCTATCAAGGAGATTCAGGGTTATCTCTCAGGGGTAACTATTACTGATAATCCTATGGCGACCATGAGGATCAGTCCAATCGTGTATGGAAGCTATATTAGGGAAGAGTTCAACGTGCCAATCGTACCCAATTTAAGCTGTCGAGATCGGAATCTCTTGGCGCTTCAAAGCGAGCTGCTTGGAGCCCACATGCTTGGGTTCAGAGACGTCTTCATCATAACAGGTGATACGCCACGTAAGAAGAACGACTTTAAGGGTGTATGGGAAGTAAAAAGTAAGGAATTATGCAGGATCGTGAAGGGCTTGAACAACGGTACCGCGAAGGACAAGGGATACTCTCGGAATCTTGAGACACCTACTGACTTCAATATAGGTGGCGCCATTGTGCTTGGACGACCCAATGAAGCAGATACATTCAAGTCCAAGATAGACAGCGGCTTTGATTTCTTCATAACCCAGATCACTTATGATCCAAATGAGATCATAGACTTCATATCAACTGTAGGTGATGAGACCTATCCCCCTATTCAAGTGGGACTAGCCCCTGTGGCTTCGGCTAAACGGTTCAAGACTATAAGCCGGATGCCCGGGATAAACATCAGTGAAGACATCAAACGTAGGCTTTGTGCCTCAGATGACTTTGAGTCTGCCATGGTCTCTGAGTTATCGGAGATGGCTGATGTTCTCAAGGAGGAGGTTGATTACCCCCTTGGTTTCCATATTATGCCCATCGGTAGCGATGAGCTTGGATGTAGACTAGTAAAGGAGTTACAGAAATGAACATAAAATGCAGTATTTCAGGGTGTTTACCACGCCCACAGCGTCTCATATCCGAGACAAGGAAATATGATAGATCAAGAATAAACGAGGAAGAACTAGAAGAGGCTTACAGAACATACACCAAAGAGGTTATTGATTATCAGGTGGAGCAGGGCTTAACCTATATCAACGATGGGTATCTGCGACGCCAAGACCTACTCAGACCATTCACCACCAAGCTCAAAGGAGTCGAGACAGGGCAACTCTACAGATGGTTCAACAATAATACCTTCTACCGCATCCCGGTGATCAAAGG
>CALGBN010000008.1 GCA_937877765.1 Candidatus Bathyarchaeota archaeon
CCCTTGAGGACCTACAGGCGGAAGAGGTTCAGAAGGTAGCGAAGGACTTGTTCGATAAGGATATCAAGGTGAGTAGTAGCATCGCCGAGAAGGTATCCAACCCCAAGAAGGCTTTGAGCAACCTACGTAGCCCCGGTAGTCCACACCCAGCCGAGATCGGTATGGCTGTAGAGAACCGTCTTGAGCTACGTGAGCGTTACTGGAAGGAGCTTGATTTCTTGAAGATCAAGCTGGTTATCGCGGCTGATAACCTGAAAAACGCCATAGCCAAGTACACTGCCTAATCTTCTTATTAGAGAGTTCATCTCTCCTATTTCTGAAACAGTTTGAAACGAATTCAAGTAGTCGCGGGTATATTACTAATTCTTGGAGCCACACTTGCCATCGAGTGGTATACAGAAACTCGTTACCCGGCACAGGACTTAGTGATGAAGGGTGTACCTGACCTTGAGTTGGGTGAAAAGCGTTCTTTCAGTTATTTGCATGAGTTAGATCTTGTGGGTTCAACCAGTTACACCTTGGTGGAGCGGGAAGCCGATACACATATGCTGGTTTGTAGTACCGAGGTTACTAACGAAGGTAAACGACTTGTGCTTGAAAGCACCTTGGTTTTTGATGACTTGTACAACCCAATTGATTATAGTCTCTATGTGGATCATCAAGGTGATATAAACCAGATTAATGTCACATTCTCAGAAAGCCAAATAATATCAACAGTCACATTCGCAAACGAGACAGTAACCCTCACAGATGACTGCACAGGCAACGTGTTATTAACCGAGAACAATATGCCCGGGTTCTGGGAGCTATTATTGTTATCTGCGGAGCTTCAGAGCGGTGAAAGATACGTTGTTGATGCGTATATCCCGCAGGGGGGCAAGGTTTTCGAGTTAAAGTTCTATGTGAACCCGAACCCACAGACTATCTCTGTTAGTGGTGAGTACATCGACTGTACCGTGATACAGGAATCCACGCTTGATCTCAGGTTCTATTTCCATGAAGGTAGGATGGTTCAGATGAGAAACGATGACCAAGACCTGACCTTCACATTAATAGATTAATAGTTCACTGCGAGCGCTAGTGCTCCTATTATCACTGCGTCTTGTCCTAGTGGTGTTATCTTGATCTCAGGTACCGTGTTGATGCTATGTTTCTCTATGTTCGCAAGGATAGGGTTGAGTATCTGATCCGGGTTATTCAAAGCAATAGAGCCTCCAACAGTAATCAACTCAGGGTCATAAGCATTCACAATATTAGCGAAACCAATAGCGTTCTTGTAACCTATCTCATCCACGATCATCTTGGCGTAGCGGTCCCCTTTACGTGCAGCCTCAAAGATTACCTTTGCGTCCAAACCGTCTTTTTCTCTTCCTGCGAGCATGTGAAGCACCCCTCCTGACCAGTCAACACCACTCAACAAGTGTCTTGCATAGTTAGGGATGTTGCTTCCGCTGCAGAAAGCCTCCCAGTGCCCCCTACAGCCACAGCCACACATGATCTCTGACTCCGGTGCAATCGTAAAGTGCCCGATTTCAACAGCGTTTCCCTCCTTACCGAGCAAGAGAACATCGTCAACTATTGCGCCTCCTCCTATTCCTGTGCTGATTGTTACATAGACGAGGTTTCGTAGCCCGTTTCCGTCCCCAAAATATTGTTCTCCTGTGACAGCTGCGGCGCAGTCATTTACCATGGTTACTGGTACTTTGTATTCCTCGATTAGCGGTTCCTTGATGGGTATGTTTTGAAATGAGTAGTTGGGTGTGTTTGTGATAATGCCTTGCTCTAGGTTGATGGGTCCAATGCTGCCGATGCCGATATTTGTTGGGTCATCTTCCTTGATTGACTCGATAAGTCTGATGATTTGACGTGAGACGCCCATGGGGCCTTCTCTTGTCTCTGTGGGTTCCGTTACTTTTTCTATTAATCCATTGTGGTCGCCGGTTGCTACCCTGATGTTTGTGGCGCCAATGTCTATGGCTATGTAGCTCAACTTAATTGATATGATGGAGTAGAGCACAAAACAGTTACGATTTATAGTTGAATACTTTGGGTTTACCCTTGCTCCAGTAATGCTTGAAGATGTCTGAACACCATTTCAGGACCTGTGGGTCTTTGGATGTAAAACCAAGATAATCAAACTCACCATTGATTCTTGGGAATGCTAGTCCACCTACTTCTTTCTCGTTGATAGCCATGAACACAGGAACAGACTCAAGACTCCTCACTGTTCCCGGATCAACTGGTGGCTTGATCTCTATCAGGGGTGACTCGGTCACTGTTTCAGGTTCTATGCGGCGGTATTCGACGCCTCTGTCTGCTGCTTTTTGGATATTCGGGTATATGATGTTAAGTCGTTTGTCGGTTATTCGCCATATGTGTTCCTCGGCTTCATCGCTTATCTCTTGGATTTTCTGAAAAACTGTCATCACATTACCGATATAGTTGCTTTTTTTGAGTTCTCCAATTCTTGATACAAACTCGTAGGACAGAGTCTCCATGGTGTGTTCTATGAAGTAGTCTTTGTGGTTGCTGAGAAACTCGATGCCTGAGACTTGGTTGAACACTATTTTTCCATAGGATGTTATTTTGTATGTGCCGTCTGGTTGTCTGCTGACTAGTCCAATGTCTGATAGCCTTGTGATGTGGCGGCTGGTTTCCTGTGTTGTGGTATTGAGTTTTTTTGACATTCCTGTTATGTTTTCGGGTCCTTGTAGTAGTGACAAGAGTATCCTCACTCGGTCTGTATTGGATAGCTCGAACATTAGGTCACAAAGGCTCTGCATATCAACCATAATAGGTTTACAACTAGTATAAAATCGCACTCATAATAGGGCTTTTTAAAATAAAATACTCGGGGAAAACAAGTCTCACGTAACAAGCATATTTTCTCAATGTATGCTATAGTTTTTTAACTGAAGAAAAACAAACACCCTTAACTATTTTTAGCTAAATAACTCTTATATAACCAACGGCGTCTTTAGGCTAGGTTAAATTGGCTGAATTCGTTGGGGAACTAAAAGAGGTCTGGCAACGCCAAAAGAAAAACTGGCGAACCGTAGTAACACGAAACATATTCAACCGGTTCTTCAACGAGATAACCCTCCAATACGCCAACATATACATCACACTACTAGGCGCAACACCAGTCCAACTAGGAGCAGTAAACAGCGCCCTAGGATTCGCACAAGCCTTCATATCACCACCCCTAGGCATAATACGTGACCGCTATAATATCAGGAAAATCTTCCTCGCAGGGGTAGCCCTGCTTGTTACGGTGCCATTAATCTATGCTTTAGCGAATGACTGGAGACTCATCGCGTTAGCCATACTTATCTCGGGTCTAGGAATGATGATAGGCTCATGTGTAATCATCTGCGACCTGTCTCTTCCACCACAGGACCGAGCAACAGGGAAAGCACTCTGTGAGAGCATTGGGGCGCTACCTACGATTCTTGCTCCTACCGCTGCCGCACTGATATTGACTTATCTTGGCGGTATCACGATTCAGGGTATCAGGGGGCTCTACTGGATTCAGTTTGCTGCACGAGTAATCCTGTTCCTATACGTCTACAAGAACCTCACAGACATAGAACGGGAGCCTAGAGTGTCTGAGAACGGAAACCTCATCGCTGATTTTAAAGAAGTATTCGAGCGTGGAACCGCAATCAAGCGATGGCTTCTCTTCAACGCACTCAACATGTTCACAATGAGCATGCTCACCACATTCAGATACAACTACGCCTTCGAGGTGAAAGGAGCAACACAGTTCATTCTCGGCGGTATCGCAACAGCTATGCTGATAACAGAGACAATCTTCAGTACAGTAATAGGAAGATTAGCTGACAAGATTGGACGAAAAAAAGCCTTCTACATACTCACACCCTTATTCAGTCTAGCAAACCTAGTCTTAATATACGCAACAAACCAATACTGGCTTCTATTAGCCGGGCTTTTAATGGGTTTCAGAATGATAGCCGGGTTTAGCTACGGTAGCATGACACCTGAACTTGTTCCAAGTGACTGTATTGGACGTTGGAGAGGATTAATTGGGCTTGTCACTGGTCTGGCTTCCATCGCTGCCCCTGTAGTGGGTGGTTTGATATGGGAGAATTTTGGACCCGAATGGATATTCATCACAATAGTGCTAATCGATGTAATGATACGGTTACCGCTTCTCTACACCGTACCCGAGACACTGAAAACAAATTAGAGTAGAAAACTACTCTTTAGAAACGATCTTGGTTCGTAACTCCCCGACGCCCTCGATCCAAGCACGCAGCTCGTCACCGGGCTTCAGGAACAACTTGGGGTCAGTCTTACCATCAACACGTGGAGTCTGATCCATCGCAGTACCACTACAGGTTCCACCACAGATCATATCACCGGGATAGAAGGGTACGTCTCTGCTGAGCCATTCAAGCCACCACTCGTAGCCCCTGATGATGCTACTCATGTTTCCATCCTGTCTTAGTTCATCGTTGACCCACTGCTTCATGCCTAGCTTGTATGGGTCTTTTATCTCGTCCTTTGTTACGATGCATGGTCCCATGGGCGCTGAGCCGTCAAAGTTCTTTGCGAAGAATAGTCCGTCTGGTCCTGATCCGAACGGCATGTCACGGATGCTGAGGTCATTGAGTACTGTATAGCCGTAGATGTAATCCATGCCATCGGCTTCCTTGGTGTCCTTGGCGTATTTACCGATAACCGCTGCAAGCTCAACCTCATAATCCATCCTCTTGGTCTTTGCCGGGTAAGGTGTCTCGGTATCTGGGTCACGTACAAAGCTGCTCTGTTTCCAGAAACCCCATGTCCTGTATTCACCAGCCTCAACCTGCGCCTTGAGTTCTTCAAGGGTCGTTGTATCTCCTCTCAACATCTTGTAAGCGTCGATGCTATGGTCGTAGAAGTTGGCTCCAGCCATAGCGATTTTGTTACCTGTGCTTGGAAGTGGCGCTCTGAGCTTGTACTCACCCTTCTTGTAGACCAGTTTCTCGCCCTTTGGACCCTCTGCGGCTCCTTTTTTCACGTGGTCGATTGCCTTCTGAGCATTCTCAAGTCCCTCGTCGCCTTCCTTGATGAATGCGAGGAGACAGCTTGGTACCTTGGCGTCTGCTTTGCGCTGTGGGTTTGCTGATCCCTTTGATGCCTTGTATGATGCGTAGGCGTAGTTCAAATCAACTACGCTATTATCCTCCATGAGAGCCCCTAATCTGCCCTCATTGTATTTTACTAGCTTCATTCTGGGACAATGTACCAGTAATCAGATTTAAGGCATAGCAGAGCCCTGGCTCTTCCGCATATATAATAGAATCTGCGGTATGATAGCCGAGATGAGTTTGTTCTCCGCCTTGTTCAGGTGCTCCTGTAGAGTAGTTCTTGGAACTTTCTCTCTATCCGCGATACTCTGCACGTTCGCCTCTCGTGGTGTCTGATAGTAGCCGTTGTTGTATGCTGCTACCACTGCCTTCATCTGCTTCTCAGTCAATTTACCGATCATAGAGTTCAATGGAATCAGGTTATCCGAGACCATACCATTGAAAGGCACCATCTCAACCACCTCAAGCGTGAACCCCTGCTCCTCGCCGCGCTTCATCAACTCGGTGAACGCCTCATGTTTGAAGGCGATAAACCTGTACAGGTTCCAGCCACCCTCACTGTAAACAGGCATCAGGTGAAGAATCTCAAGCTCCTGAATATTATCATGAAGCGTTGTTTCTCGTGCACAGATGCATTTCTGGCTGATCAATCTGACGCTGCTGCTGATAGGTGTCTCCTCTAAGACATCATAATAGTCTTTGAACTCGGCTAGTGCTGCCTTGAACTCTGTCGGTTTGTCTGATGTTAATTCATGTATATCGTTCTGGAAGTTACACCACGTCCAGAGCTTCAATGAGGGATACTTTTCCGTAAGATAATCAATCTGGTTGCCTATTCGGGCTCTTACCTGTATCTCAAAGGCTGGCATAAATATCAAAAAAGGGGTTGAGTTATTGAGCCTTGTCCAGATTCTTCATCATATCACTGGGGTTCAGCTTGTAACCTTTCCAGAGATCATTAAGCTTCTGGCAAGCAAACTCACTACACTCACCACAATGAGACACTTTATGCTCTTTGGCGCATCCACGGACACCACAATTGAGGGCGTTCTTGAATACTATCTCGCTCATACATCCGTTGCACCGCATATCCTCGGCAGTCAACGGGTTCTCCGTGCTGCCCCAAGACTTGGCTAACTCCGCTAATTTCTCTGTATCGTTGGCTTTTGTTGCTTTGAATGCCTCGCACTCGCTGCAAATTATGCCACATGCTCCTGGTACTTGCATAGATATGTTGAAACATCATGCAAGCACAAGGTTTGTACCGTCATATGACGGTTCAGAGTCATCGTTTGAAGACCCATCTCTCATAGTAAAACCTGTACTCGTCCTCATCTAGCTCAAACCAGACCTTCATGGGACCATTCTCGCCCCCATGAACATAGAACTCAGTCTCCTCCGGATCATCACTAGCAGGGATCAAAGGAACAGTCATCTCACCAAAGCTACCCTTCTGAGTACCCATCAGTATATTGCCTTGTGCCTTGATCTTAACCGTGTTAATATCCCGATAGCTAGTGTATTTACCTGACAGTTTCTCATAGAACAACTGCTTCTTCAGATAAGGCAAAGCCTCAACAGGGTCCAAGTCCATGAGTAACGCTGCTGCTGCGTGTGGAATTACGTTGCCCCAGTACCCCATATTCGTAAGGTATGCTACACCGATGTTCCGCTCAGGCACAAACAGATAGTTTGCTCCACTGACGCCAGTGCTGCCTGTGTGGGTTATCATGGTTTCTCCGTTAAACTCCATGATACCCCATCCGTAACCGTATCCGCCTTCTCCGAAGATGGTTGATGGACGCGGACTGTGGATCATCACCATCTCCGCCAATAAATCATCCTCAATCAAAGGCTCAGAGTTACCCATATACATATTCAGGTAACTGCAAGACTCGACAACGCTACTCAGTATGCCTCCTGGTGCATAGATTAACTCATGGAACGGATGCTCTGATGGCACAATTTTTCCTTCAGGGTTTTTCCAGTAGGCAGTCATCCGGTCCTCTTCTGCTGTATACTTATTCTTCATAAGGGTTGTTCTGTTCATTCCTAGTGGCTTCCAGATACGTTTTCTCAATATATTCTCCAGTTGCTCCCCCTCTAGTTTCTCCAACAACAACCCGAGTAAGGTATAACCAGCGTTCAGATAGTAGTACTTCTCCCTCGGCTTGGCATCCAACCGGTCCCCGGCGTTATTAAGGAAACTGTAGAAGTCAGCCTCACTGGTCAATGGTATAGGATGTCCGCCTAGACTCATCTTGGCTATCATGACATCAGCGGTGCCCAGACTCGGGAACCCTGAACTGTGACTCATGAGACTCTTCACAGTGATGGGTGAGTCCTTGAAATCTACCTCAACAGGCAGATGATCCCTGATGGGCGTATCTACTGAAATTTTCCCTTCCTGAACCTGCATCATGGTAGCCAGACAAATAAACGACTTTGTGCAGCTGCCGATCCCATACAATGTATCAGCCGTCGCAGGAGTATTGGATGCGAGGTTTCTTGCACCATAACCTTTCTTGTAAACGATCTCACCATCCCTGAGTAAGGCGATGCTTGCCCCAGGGGCTGAGGCTTTTTCCATTGCCTTGGATGCGATTTCGTCTAGTTTTGCTCCGTGTTTGAATTTCATAATATTATGATGCTTTGTAGGTCTTTTAAAAATGAGGTATCAAATATTTACAAATTTTACTAGTCTCAATAATTATTGCCAAAGCATATAACCTAGCTCCTTGAACCTATCTTCGTTTCAAATAGGTGTAACATATTTGATGGAAATAAGATTCCACGGCAGAGGCGGACAAGGCGCCGTAACAGGCACCAGAATCCTAGCCACTGCCTTATATTATGAGGGAAAATTCACTCAAGGAATACCCATGTACGGCACCGAGAGACGAGGCGCACCAGTCGTTAGCTTCCTAAGAATAGGCGAGCAGCGAATCAATGAGCGTGACCTAGTCCACGAGCCAGATATGGTTATCGTCCTTGACCCTCTTCTAGGCAAGAGTGTGCCCATCACTGATGGACTCAAAAAAGGCGGAATAGTCCTAATCAACCATCCCCACAAGGGAAGAGAGACAGGACTTGGCGGCGACTTCAAGGTAGCTACCGTAGACGCCACCAACATAGCCCTAGATACCATAGGCAGACCAATCACAAACACCGCCATCCTAGGCGCATTCGCCAAGGTAACGGGCTCAGTAAGTCTTGAGAGCATCGAGAAAGCGATCAACGACCAGTGGAGCGGTAGAATCGCCGAGATGAACATCAACGCGGTAAGAAAAGCATACGAAGAGGCAAACATGCCCGAGGACGTAAGCGATCTACCACCCCAGAAGGTTGAGGTTAAACCCGGTGAAAGAGACGTATCCAGCTGGAGAGTCTTCAGACCCGAGCTTGACAAAGAGAAATGCATCGGATGCAAACGTTGCTACATTCTCTGTCCCGAGGTAGCCATCGGCATGGTTGACGGTAAGGCAGACATCAACTACCCGTACTGCAAAGGCTGCGGTATCTGTGTAGAGGAGTGCCCGGTCAAGGCGATTGAATTCGTACAGGAGACCCTATAGGAGGAGCATGAAATGGCAAAGAAATTCGAAGTAATGGTAGGAAACAAGGCAGTAGCATACGCGGCAAAGCTAGCGCGTGTCAAGTATGTTAGCGCCTTCCCCATCACACCCCAGACAACCATCGTCCAGTACCTAGCAGACATGATGGCATCAGGCGAGCTTGATGCCGAGTACGTCACCATGGAGGGCGAGCTAAGCTGTCAGGCATCAGCCATCACAGCAAGCACAACCGTCAGGAGCTTCACAGCTACAAGCGGACCCGGATTGCTCTATATGCATCACCCGATGCACATGACAAGCTGGGCAAGACTCCCCTTGGTCATGGCGGTAGTCCACAGGTCAACAAAGGGCATGCAGCCCGACCAGATGGACACCATGAGCCAGCGTGACACAGGGTGGCTTATGCTAGAATGCCAGAACAGCCAAGAGCTTTTGGACACTGGTATCATGAGCTTTAAGATCGCTGAAGACCCAAGGGTCAGACTACCCTTGATATTCGCAGGAGACGGCTACATACTAAGCTACACAAGTGAGCCGGTTGAGATACCTGCACAGGAAGAAGTAGATGCTTTCCTACCACCGTACAAGCGACCATACCCCATGTACCCGGAGGAAGCTGAGGAGGCTCGTGCTCTCATGAGTGAGATGTGGAACCCCTTCGTTGATCCCCAGAAGGTTTGGGCGGACCAGCAGCAGGCAGCCATGAACGCAAAGACCGTCATCAAGGAGGTCAACGCGGAGTTCGAGAAATGGTTCGGCAGAAGCTATGGTAACGGATTGGTTGAGGAGTACAAGTGTGAGGACGTGGACGCCGTACTGGTATCCATGGGAACCATCGCCTCAACAGCCAAAACAGCTATCGACCAGATGCAGAAAAACGGTAAAAAGATCGGCCTGGTGGCCATAAAGAGCTTCAAACCATTCCCAGACGAGGAGTTCCAACGCATCGCAGGATACGCCAAAGCCATGGGGGTAATCGATAGAAACGTCTCCACGGGAACACGCGGCGGAATCACCTTCACAGAGATACGCCACGCATTATACGATGTGGATGAGAGACCTGTAACCCTTAACTTCCACGCTGGGATGAGGGGTAAAGAGGTAAGAGTCGAGGACCTGAAGCGGATGGCTGAAAAGACCCTCAAGGCCGCCAACGGCGAGAAGGTATCACCAATCGTGGAGTGGGCATAGGAGGAAAAAACGATGAGTAAACCAATACCACTAAACAAACTAGAAGAAAAGGAATACATCGAACCAGCAAACAGCGCATGCCAGGGCTGCGCAGGAAGCATCGTAGCACGCATTGTCTCCAAGATAATCGGTAAAGACATGGTCCGACAGGAGGTCGCATGCTGTGGACCAGCATTCGGCAACATAAC
>CALGBN010000009.1 GCA_937877765.1 Candidatus Bathyarchaeota archaeon
GTCATTGATTCTGCGTATAGCTCAAGCTGGGTTGTCGCTTGTGTTTATTGTGGTCTTCCTTGGTGCGGGTAATATCGCAGGTCTTGGTTACACTGAGTTTGATGTGGCGATGGAGAGTGTGACAAGCAGTATCGCAATGGATTTGCGGGCTTTCGTGTATATTTCGATTGCTACTATTCTGTTGAAGGTAGTTCAGGTCTACTTGGAGTGGAATGAGGAGCGTATCGAGGCGGCTCCTCCGGGTCGTATCGCGCCTTAACTTTATTCTTTTATATTATGAGATACTGGCTGTAGCTATGACTATCAGGGTCGCGGTCAGTGGAATTCCACGCGGTTTTCAGTATCCAAGGGATGATCTAAACTGGCTACAGGAGAAACATATTGAGCAGATAAAGGCTATCAGCCCCGAGATAAAGCTAGTTGAGATACCTCCAGACAAGGTTCCTGATGATCCGGGTTTTGAGGTAGTACTTGCTGAGGGCGGTAACCGGACTCATTATCATGGTGAGCTTGACTGGGAGGATTACCAGAAGTTCTTTACAAAGAGTCTCAAATGGGTTCAGCTCTGCAGCACGGGTTTCAGCGATAATATCACGCCTACGGTGCTTGATGGATCGGTTACTTTGACTAATGCGCCGGGTATTCATACTATGCCTATTGCTGAGAGCGTGGTTACCGCGATGCTTGATCATGCAAAGCGGTTGAAGCAACGTAGGATTGACCAAAGGGAACGTAACTGGACCCAGTTAAAGTGCGATGAACTTTACAATAGAACTGTCCTGATTATTGGATTGGGTAATATTGGGCAACGTACCGCAAAGCTCTGCAAAGCTTTCGATATGAAGGTTATTGGAACCAAGCGACGAGTAGAGCCTGTAGATAATGTGGACCTTGTTTTCCCTGTAGATGAGCTTAAGGATCATTTGGGTGAGGCGGATTACGTGGTGGTGGCTGCGCCTTTGACGCCAGAGACACGGTATATGCTAAAGGAGCCCGAGTTCCGGACGATGAAGCCCACAGCTTATTTCATAAATATTGGTCGTGGGGCCGTTGCAGAGGAATCTGCATTGATCAAGGCGTTAGAGGAGAACTGGATAAGTGGAGCTTATCTTGATGCCTTAGAGGTGGAGCCTTTACCGGTTGATCACCCGTTCTGGAGTATGGAAAACGTGTTATTGGTGCCTCACGATAGCCACAGCAGTCCGTATATCGGTGATAGGATCGTGGATATATTCTGTATGAATCTTGAGCGATATGTTCAGGGCAAGCCTCTTAGTAATATCTGCGACCCTCGTAAGGGATACTAATATCAGTACCCTTTCGGAATAAATACGATTTAGGAGGCAACCTCGATTGACTACATTCACTATTATACATGGGGACGACGTGGACGGACTCACCTGTGGAGCATTTCTCAAGCGTGTGAAGGGCGGCGAGTTCTATCTTGCTAACTATGATAACCTAGAAAATGCTTTGGAGAAGGTGCAGCCTCCTGTTGATACACTGTATATTTGTGATCTGAACATCAGGGATGAGCTTGAACACGAGCTCGTTAGGATCAAGGAGTTTGCTAACATCAATATTATCGACCATCACCAGATGAGCCCTGATTTACTCAAGAGATTAACCGCGTTAGGCGTAAAAATTAGGCTAGAGACAACGGATTGTGCGGCTGTGCT
>CALGBN010000010.1 GCA_937877765.1 Candidatus Bathyarchaeota archaeon
AATTAAAATAAGAAGGAAAATAGAACATGGATTATTATTGTTCTTCCGAGTACCATGCATCTATATATGGTTCCGGTTCTATGTAATCTCCTACAAAGTAGCTGTCAAAGTACGCTTCAGCACGATTACTACTTCCAGTAGCTGAATGTTGGAATATGTCAATATTCACTACGTTTCTTTCCGTTTCTTGGTTCGTATACCATGTATCATCAATTCGGACATCCATCATGTCCTGAGTGTTCATCGGAATACAGAACTCGTAACATATGCTGCAACATGGAATCGGTAGGATTTGGTAGTTGAAGTTAGATCAGTAATATCCCAGTAGAAGAAGTTTCTTCCACTCGAACTATCATCATAGCAGTAAATCGCTTTTGATCCTTCGTAACTGTAAGTACCAGTTATTTTTACTTCTTCATCTACATCCTCCGCAATCCAATCCCCCAACGGAAGATATGTATTGACAGCATAGTTTTCCAGATTATCAAACTCTCTGAAAGTATTTGCCCCATCACAGCCATCAGTAACAGTAGAGTTGCCATAATAAATTAAAAGAGTAGTAGATTGTCTTTCTGAATCTTCAGGAAGTAGAGTATTCAGTCTATCTACCTGTGGTACCTCAATCCAGAAGTCAGCATATGACGCTGATTTATAGAGCATCCAATAATCTAATTCTTGGTTAGTACCAATATTCTTACAGAAACGAATATCGTCAAAATCAGATTGCACTTTCCATGTGTCAATATAAACGATAGAGCCATAATCGTCCCCAGTTCCTTTGTAAATACGTATCTTGATAGGATAGTTATTCACATCAGTTCCTGTGTTTCCGAATACTTTGAAGGATTTTCTGTAATCCCAGTTTTCTTTCCATGTTTTGTAAGTAACTGTTATTGCATTATAATTCAACATACCTTCATCGGTTCTAACTCGAACAGTTAGCCAGTAGTCTCCTTGATCATAGTATTGACTTGGGTTTACATTTGCTGTGTATACACCATTTCCTTGAGATGTTAATGAAAACCACCCATGTGATATTGAGTAGACATTTTTTGTAGCTAGCATATACTGTACTTCTTCAATTGTCTGGTTTTGAGGGCAGGATACAGTTACAGATAATGTGAAAGAATTATTGAATTCAAAGTTGTTACTCGGTGAATTTATTGTAACATTTGGTGGTGGATATATAGGATACAAGTATGTTGCTGCATCAAGTTCTCCGTCTTCTAGTGATGCATCACCACTATTAGCAGTATAATACATTGTTTCACGTTTCGAGTCATCCTTAAGATCGGGATTACATAAATCAAGTATTTGTAGTACATGACCTGCTTCATGACATTGTACTAGTTTTATTGGATATTGACTACCCGAAACAAAAGTATCATTTGTCCAAGTATAATAATCGTTAAATTCTATGTCAAATCCATATGCTTCTACAAGTAGGTTATGTGTCCAACATCTAGCGATAAAGGATGATGATTGATCGTCTCTCCACAATATAGCAGAGTCATCTAGGGGACTCATAGCAGTTATTGAGGTATCGCCGTCGTAATCGAACGCAAGGTATGAAGTTGATATATTCTCCCATTCATCAAATCCAAGTACAATTTGATATGCTTCACCGGTTATGTCATCAGTATTACTATTAACCTTGTATTGGATTGGCATCTGGTTTTCATGGAAATGAACTCCTAAATATTCAAACCCACATAACTGATGTTCTTGAACATCAATCTTATCACAAGGATCTTGAGAACTTTTTAATTGAGTTATTTCAGGCACTTCATAACTGTCATGTCTTATTGCTGTAGCGTAGAATTTATCTCCGAGTAAAGTTTTTTCATTCATGTAACAAGTGATTGTCTCACCCATTTTTGTAGAGACGATTCCTCCAGGATAGGTTATTAATATAGTTTCATATTTTCCTACAATTCCTCCATCGTATATTATTTCAAGTGTTTTTTGTTCTTTGCCTTCTATTCCTTTTTTATATTCAGTAACATTTAGAATAATTTTTGTATATATTTGGTTATGTTTTGTAGTATTATACCAAAATGATGTTTTATCAATGACGATACCTTGTACTACGTAATTTGATTTATCAGATAATTCCATCCAGTGTTTTTCTTTTTCCTCAGTATAATTATTTTTCTGAATATTATTATGCAGTTTAATCGTGTCATTAGTTATGTTTTCTTTCTCACTTGTAGAAAGCGAGTCTTGATTATTTCCTTCCGCGAATACTAGGATATGCACCAGCATTAAACAGATGACCATTATAACAAGTAAAATACTTGAAGTATTCTTTAACTTTATTTTTCCACTCACATTTACGCAGGGTTAATAGATCTAAGATTTACATTTATAATTTTTTATAAATTATTATAAATATGAAGGAATCTATAATATGGGATAGGTTAATGAAAATAAATTCGCTAATCCAGCAAATTAGTTTATTACTAATTGTTACAATAATTCTAAATTTAATTTATAATTATGAATGGAGCGTTTCTTATATGAGTCCGGCATCATTCCTTGAATATTCACGAGCATATATATTAATGAGGGGATATCTGATAACACGAATTATTCAATTTGCGAGTTTTCTTAGAAAGCAAGATGACCTCATTCCTAAGTATGTATATTTGGGTTTTATTTACATCATAATTATGTCAACAATTAGAATCATTTTTCCTGAAATGTATCTTAGATTGTATTATAATGCGCTAATATCAGTAGGTTTTGAACCGTTTCGTGTTATTTTTCTTGGCGTTCTTTACTACGTTGTACCAATAATTGATTTTTTGTTAACCCTGTTATTGTTGTTAGTTATCAGGAAAAAGGGTATCTTAAATTCTTGAAATTATAATTTTCCTTTATTTGATCATTGTCGGCACATTAAGGGGGTCTCTTGCTTTGGTCGGATGCACATAAAGGCTTCTACATCAACTCAAGCATACGGACAAGGAAGCCTTTCTCGGTTAAAACCCCTACTTAGTCTCATCTTCTCGACGCTTTCTACTACCCAAATTCATGATACTCCCTTCTCGATCATGTGCTCCAGTGCCTGTTGAAGAGACTCGTTGAAAGAACTCACCCGTGGTGTTCCAGTCAATCTCCCAGCTGTAGACCTCCTTGTGGCGTTTGTTAAGCCGGTCTCGTGGTTGTAGATGTTTTTTCACATACATGTATGGCTCAATATAAGAAGTACAGATCTCCGAGAACCCATGGTAGCCCTATCCTGCCTAGAGAGAAGTAAAATGAGTATTTCCTATGTTCTGAAGCCTACGATAAGTCTAATGAGTTCAACCACCAAAATAACCACTAGGTGGTACATGTGAAAGAAGAACCAATGAGACTCAAAATAAGCAAAACACAGAGCGGAACCTACTACATACCAAGCCTATCAATAAGACAACTCAACAAACTAGCAACCAAACACAAACGTAGGTGGAGCCTCCAAGAAAACAAAAGCGGGCTATACTTGAAGCTAGAAGGCGAATAACCAGCCCCACCACTAGACCATACAATCTGGGCACAGGACTTGCCCACACACTGGGCAAGACCAAGCCCACACTCAGCATCTTCATACACCTCACTCATCAATAGCTTATGCCGGAGCGCGTGATAACAGGCGCTTTTGCGCCCACGCGCGAGGAGTTTTAGATTTGTGCCCGAAAGGGCACCACCCCTTCACCATAAAACACAAACCTCTAACGATTGTCCCCATACTTCTCCTTCAGATACTTCTCGACCTCTTCTGATTTGACAAACTTGTCCAACGGCATATCCAGATACCCTTTCTCAAACAACTTACCCATTTGAACACTATGAAGCGCCTCCATATGCCTAAAATCCCAGATAACATCATCAACAGTCTTCTGAAGAGCATCAACTCTTGTCTTGTAAGCAGAGTTCTCTGATTCAACATGAGTTAATGCGTTCTTCAGCTCACCTACTGCCTTCTTCAGCGTATCAACCTCTGAAGCCTTCTCTTTCAAAGCCCACCCGTTTATGGCAAGCTTGGGGTATATCTGTTCGCGGTATATTCTGACGATTGACGCGGTGCTAAACGAGTAATTACCCTTGGCGCTTGGTCTGGCGTGTCCCATCAAGATATCCTTAATCTCCTCATTCACCTCAGAATCAAGTATTGCTTCATTGAATGAGTCGCGTAGGTCTTTGAACATGAGTTCACCGCCTCGATGCTCTCCCAGAGCCTTCACTGATAATTCCTTGAAGAAATGGTTAAGGTTCCTCGGATTCATCGCTGTATTCTTGTATCCCTCGAATATCCATCCTGTTGATGGTTTCTCACACGCAAGCCAGTGTGCCTTCAAGAAGTGAAGTATATCTGGATTCAAGATAATCACATGATCTACGCCTGTCTTATCACGCACAGAATCAACATGAATAAACTCCCGTTTCTCTTGTTCAAAATCAATGTTAAGGCGGTCCCAAGTCAATGAAACAGTATCTGAGGGCGATAATCCACAGTGATAACCAAACAAGATACCAAGAGCCTGTCTGTTATCAGCTAGTTCTATGATTAGCCTCATCTCATCATTATCTGGATACCTTTTCGTAGTCTCTAATGCTTGCGCGATTTCACTGCTGTCTTTGTTTGACTTTGCCCAGAAACTCTTGTCTAAGAGTAGATCTAGTCGGTTATTGCTGAATAACCCAGCGACTCGCCCCAGATATGCCTTAATGGTGCCCGCACCATAATGGTGGTCAATCAAGAATTGCCTGAATTCCTCAAGCTTATCCTCATAATAATAGCGTACCTTTCGGTCATCACTTTTGTAGTGTTCTTCTCTTTCCTCGATAATCTCCTGTGGAGTTTTATCCAAGAAATAACAGAAAATGGGTAAAACACTGACATAGCCTTCCCATGTTCGTTCATTTATCTTTGATTTGGCTGTCTCCATTGCCTCACTGTTTCGCCAATCGGGATGCTCTTTCTTCCAAGCATTAACCTTCTTCCTCAGTTCACTTTTCCGTTTCTGAGATTCTTCCATGATGTCCAATTCTCATACATTCCTATATTGTTATTGCATAGGAAATTCAATCGCATCGTCTCATGTAACAAACATATTGGCAAAATAACACTTTGAATAAAAAATGGTGGAGTTTACACTATTTTCTCCTAAACAGCCAGAACATGAACCCAAGTATTGTCAATAGTATCGACAGGTATGGCGCAGCAAGCAGCAAGGGTGGCTTCATTACCGTTCCACCCACACTGGAGCGTATTATCACGTCATCAGAGTCGCTACCACTCAGATACACAGAGTCCCCCACATATGCATCAATAACCTCAGCCAAGTCCATCGTAGGACCAACAGTCCACTCGACTGCCTCAAAGACCACCTGAACCTTGACTGATTCACCGATACCAAGGTCTCCTACGCCTGTCAAGTCTGTCCACTCCAGTACACCTGTAATAGTGTCTACGGTGTCTGGTGGTAGCGTTGCTGAGACATAGTCTAGGTAGACTGGGTCATATGTGTCCTTGAGGGGTAGGGTTACTATGGCTGCTTCTCCGTTGTTTGTGATAGTTATGTTGAATACCACTTGTTCTCCGATGTCAGCGTAGCCTGTGGGATGTGATACCCTTGTCTTATCTACTATCATGGCGGGTTCAACGATCTGAGCCATGTCCGTATCCGAAGCACTCAGATACACATCATAGCCCTCGATCTTCGCCTCCACAACGGATGCAAGGTTCAAGGTAGTACCCGGACTTGTGCTCTCTAAGGCTGTGTACGTGATGCTGAGTACTATGCTATCATTAGTCGCAAGTACGCCTCCATCGGTGAGGTCAAACCACGTGAGTTCACCAAGCACCTCGTCCACGGTATCTGGGAATATGGTTGCCGAGACATAGTCCAGCTTGCTTGAATCATAGGTGTCCACAAGTGGCACGGTCTCCAAGCCTGTTGAACCAGTGTTAGTAATATTCACCGTGAACACCACAGGGTCACCCACATAGGCGACTCCATCCAGTGGATCAATAAGCGTCTTGTTGACATCCAAGCCCAGCTTATACACGATAACCGTCCATGTGTCCGTGTTATCAAGTGGGTCAAGCTCATGGCTCGTAGTGGTGACGTTCACCTCGTTGACCAGTAAACCCGGTGGACCAGCCACGATGTGGCTGCAGTTAAAGGTCCAAACCTCGGCTATGTCCAGTTGTTCATCAAGATCCGTGTCACCCATAACATACTTTGGTGAACCACAGACATCATCAACCAGCGTGATGTTCTTGGCGGCAGTGAAACCGTTGTTCCCCACCGTGTACGCGTAGGTGATGTTTTCACCGATCTCGGCGATAACCGGACCAGTCTTGATGATGTAGAGATCAACGGGCATGATTACCTGGAAATCATGCTGATAGGTGCAGTTCTCGGGTAACGTATAGTTGTCTGATGATGTCAACGGGTTACCGGGTGGCAGCAGTGGATCGTCGTCACTATGGGGTATCAATACCCCTAAGTCTGGGTCAAGTGCGTCATAGGATACCGCGTATGTGCCGTTGTTGAGTTCAGTAAAGTTATAGAAACCATTGGCGTCAGTCACCAAAGTCTTTTCCAGCACAGGTGGACCGGGATCAGTCGAGTTATAGAGCGTCACAGACACATCAGGCACAGGCGTACTACCGCCACAGGTCACGTTAGTGATGTAGCCAAGAATAACACATTTCTCCGAAACAGAGATGAATGCTCTGCCTGTGGGGCGGTAAAAGTTATCGAAGGGATCTTGTCCCTCTGCTACCGCCGTGTTGATGTAGTCCTCTCCGGGGACATCCGTTGGATACGCGCAGAACCTTAGTGTTACGTTCTCGTCGGGTAGCATTACCTCGTCAAACGCCCAATGTAGCAGGTTTCCCGTGATAACCGGGTCCTCGTAGCTCAGTGATCCATCCGCGTGGGTGATCTCTGATGAGCCCGGGCAATACGTGAAGCCCATGGGCAGTGTATCATTGATCTCGTTAAACTGGATGGCGAAATCATTTTCACCAGCTGAGACAACGATGGTAAAGTTCACTATACCTGCTGTTGAGACTGTACGTGGTACAGCTGTTTTCTCCAAGTCCAGCACGATGTTTGCAGGTATTATGTTCAACGGGATAATTGTATATCCCCAATCGTAGCCCGCTGTGGTTAAACCCGCGATGGGAGCAGTGCTGGATTCACCGTACACAACAGTGAACGGGAAATCCGAGAAAAGCTCTGTACCCGTGTTATCTAGGTCGCTGTCATAGAAGCCATGAGACTCGTGTTGACTCAGAGTCACAAAGTCGTCTATCGCGCCATCTTGGTTATAGTCAACGAATACTGTGGTGCCTCCGAAGATTCCCATGACACAGAGCTGCATATCCGAGTTGGATGTGCGTCCACTGGGTGCATATGGGGTGAAGTACTCGAAGATCAACGCGCTGCTGTCAAGAGCGGTATATCCCCAGTCCCTGTCACCGCCACCTGCGTCAACAGTAATCAATACGATGATCTGTTCACCGGGATCAGCGCTGATATGAACCGGATAAGTACCGTCTGTAAGATAGCTCGCATCAGTTTCTCCCGCGTTTAGGAGTTTTCCGTTCCACCCAGCTACCACGCCGCTGAAAGTCTCGATGGTTACGCTAGCATCTGTAACTGCATGAATATGGTATCTTACATCCATGGCGGTTGAGCCCGCTGGGAATAATGGTATCCAGTAATCGTTGCCTGTGAACCTGTAATCAGGCAAGGTAAAGTATCTGATGTCAAACACCTCGCCGCCGCTGGCGATCATACCCACCTGAATCTTGTTACTAGCGTTGATATAGTCACGCTCATTCACGTGAGGGATGACAAAGCTATCTCCACGCTGTAATAACCTCTGATCCGGTACACCCTTTACAGTATAATTCACAAGGGTGTCATCAGCGGTGCTCTGAACAACCACAAAGGTGCCCCCGTTTCCCTCCGGTGGACCAACAAAGTCCATGGTATCAGTGGTGTTCTCGCCGCAGGGCACAATATACTGTTTCTGGGCATCCTCACCGCCCTCCTCAATGCTGTATAGCTCCCACATTCCCGCAACGTAGTTTCCGTTGCCAAGTGAGGCTCGGGCATCAGTTACGCCCCTGAACACTGTTAGGGGTCCGCCTGCTACGAAGAAGTAGTCTCCTCCGTCTATGCCTATTCTGTTTTCACCGGGGTTGTCCAGTGTCCCTGATACGAGGGTGCCGCTTCCCGGTGGAGTGATGCTGTAGAAGGGTGTGGCTTGGTTGTCGAAGGTGATGACGCCGCCTTTGTCTAGTTGGAATACTGCGTCTGCCCCTGTGAATGTGAGTTGGTTGAACCCGTATCCGTTGCCTTTTTGGTCGATGTAGATTGTGGTGCCGTCTTGGTATGAGACGACGCTGAATATGCTTGATGGCTCCGCGTCCTCGGTGCCAAGTCCGAATGCCTCGTCCACCGCTTCCATGACGATCATGGAGCTGTTTCCTAGGACGTAGAATGATTGGTATCCTGATGGTATAGCTGATGCCGTTTTTGCTGTTGTTAGGATCGCTAGTGTTAGGATTATAATCATGAATAATTTTGTTTGTTTCAATTTCCCCCATACTGTGTCACCGTAGAACACCATTAACGGTACAGTCACCGAGTGAACCAAGCTCCAGTAACCCTGTCTCTTATACACATCTCCGAGCCCACGAGACCTCTCTACATCTCGTATGCCGTCT
>CALGBN010000011.1 GCA_937877765.1 Candidatus Bathyarchaeota archaeon
CGACCACCGAGATCTACACCGTCTAATTCGTCGGCAGCGTCAGATGTGTATAAGAGACAGATGCACAATAGACATTGTTACATTATGCAGATCAAGGCAGTGCTCCTCGACTTCGGTGGAACCCTAGCATCAGGCGGACTCGACTGGGACCCATACCACGAGACCATCAGAAACTACCTCATCAGCCACGGACACCCATTAGAAATGCGAGACCTCAAGAAAGCCCTCAGAGGAACCCTAACAAACCTTGAAAAATACAGGGCAACAGGCAAAGAGAAGACCTTCGAGGAAGTCTACTCAGATTTTCTCGTACGCTTAGGCATACCCCACGATGACACTATGCTTGAGTGGCTGCATAATAACTTCAAGACCCACTATAAGACCAGCTTCTACCCATGCATCGAGGAACTCCTCAAAGGACTAGACGCCAAATACAAGGTAGCCATGGTAAGTAACACCATGAGCGACCAACCGAGAATGCTGCTTGAAGAGGCAAACCTTGACCAGTACTTTGATTTATTGATCTGTAGCCGAGATCTAGCGGTTAGAAAGCCAAACCCAGAGATATTCAGGATCGTGTTGGACAGGATCGATGCTAAGCCATCAGAGACAGTGCATGTAGGGGATAGCGTTGAGGCTGACATGTATGGAGCAAGAAACGCTGGCATTACAGGGATCTGGATTAAGACACCTAACCAGCCACCATGGAATGGGTATGCCATAGGTAACATCTGCGAATTACCCGCGATGTTGAAGGCATTGGAGAAATCCAGCTAGTTATACACCGTGTTTGGTACGATTGTACATTGTTTAGGATACTATTATATATCCTATTGTTGAGTCGATCCTGAAACTTCCTTGATAGCCCATACAGAATTCTACTCAACACATTCACCAATGACCTACTTACCAGATACACCTGAGATAAAGACACTCACAGAAGACCTACCCGAAACAGTGCCAAAGATAATCGAAACCGTTCAAAACTCCTTGATACACGTATATTGGGTTGAACGGTATGGAGAAAAATTCGAAGAAGACCATACTAGTGTATTAAGCACCAGATCGGCTGCAGACATACTAAGACAAGTATACAAACAAGACCTCAAGAATCTCCAAGAGAAAAGAAAACAATCCGAGAAACCCATAGGCAATTGTAGAGATTTTACAGTACTCTCAGTAGCATTCATGCGGGAAAATGGAATACCTGCACGTGCACGTTGCGGCTTCGCTACATACTTCAGTACACAGGATATGAAACTAAAATACATAGATCACTGGGTTGTTGAATACTGGAACACAGATGAACAACGCTGGATTATGGTAGACAGCCAACTCGATGAGTTTCAAAAAGAAACATTGAACCTCAGTTTTAACACCCTTGATATGCCCCATGATAGGTTCATAACAGGAGGCGTCGGTTGGCAGATGTGCCGAGAAGGAAAAGCAGACCCAGGAACCTTTGGAATATTTGAGATGAATGGAATGGGTTTCATCAGAGGCGACATGATCCGAGATCTAGCAGCACTTGTGAAAACTCCGCTTCTTCCATGGGACTGCTGGGGCATCATGTTGGACAAAGACATCAAAGACGTTGAATTAATGGATAAGGTAGCATCAGTAACACAACCCGCCACACAAAGGTACAACGAAATTATCGAACTAAGCGAGCACCCACGCCTCAAGGTACCCGAGGTTATCACTAGCTGGAAAGGTATGGAAGAGCCCCTCAAAATCAAGCTTTCAGAGGTAACGGAGAAAATATAGATGGATTACGACCAAGCGGACAAACTCAAGAATAACGCTGTTGAGATAGCTGAGATTATGACTGCTTTATCCAATGAGTCGAGACTGTTAACGCTATCATATCTATTGGACGGCGAAAAAGACCTAAAGTTCTTGATCGATAAAACCGGGTTGTCTAAGAATGGCCTCGTCAATCACTTGTCAACTTTGATGGACGCTGGATTGGTGGAGCGGGTTTCAAGGGGAAAGTATGGTGTAACCAAGGATGGCGCCGGTTATGTGTCTGATATGGTTGACCAGTACCTTGTCTCTGAGATGTATAGAGCCAAACGTCAGAGAATAGATACGAGCATGTATCAGTGGAGGGTCTCAACAGTGAATGAAAAGATTGTAAATAAACCAGCGGAGTTCAAACCAAGCTGGTTCAGTTATCAGGGAGCAGTACAAGGCGTACTCAATTCCCATGGAGTAGAAATAGGGTTAGCAGAAGCCATAGCAGTTTCAGGGTATGGCTGGATCACAAATGCAATGAAGAAACACTTGTGCCCATCAGCGCCATCAGCCTTTCACGGCGATGTGTGGACCAGTATCTACAAGGCGACAGAAAACCTTGGTTACAAGATAGAAGTAATAAAATCAGGCATATTCGAGTGGGATGAGAAACAGAGACCAACTCCCGAGTCAGTGAAAAACGCCAAAAAACAATACCAAACCGTGAAAAAGGATATCGACATAGACAAACCAGTCGTGTTATGGGGCATCCCAATCCCAGAGTATGGCATTGTCAACGGATACCGCGGCGAGGAATACATAGTCAGCACCTTCAGAAGACTACTCGAACAACCAGACACACCAATCCACTACACAGAGTTGATGGCACCGGGCGGGCTTCAGATAATCAGGTTCACGGAACCCAAACAGGTAGACCCAAAACAAGTCGCAGTGGAGACACTCAAACAGGGCTATAAACTAGGAAGTGGAGATGTCCCACAGATACCCGAGTACGTGCTTGGACCAGAAGCCTATGATGTGCTCTCCAAGAATCTTACTGAGGAGCCTCTTGATGAGAATAGCCACCATGGAATAGGGTATACCCTTGCCTGCATCATGGAGGGGAAATGGGCAATATCAGAATACTTGAAACAAATTAACCCATTACTAGACCCAGACCTATCAGACATCTCTGAGAAATACAACACAGTATACCAGATACTCAACAAGTGCCACGAGATATTCCCCCTCGGACCCGGCGATATGCCAGAAACTGTCTCTTATACACATCTGACGCTGCCGACGAATAAGACGGTGTA
>CALGBN010000012.1 GCA_937877765.1 Candidatus Bathyarchaeota archaeon
ATGCTTGTTTAGCAAGTCGTTGGGGTCGGGGTAGTATGGTTTGAGTCCAGCGCATAGTTGACGTTTCTCATCGCCCAAATCGATTTTTAGGATGTATAGTTTGTCTGCGTTGGGGTGGTTCTGGATATCAGTGACCTTGGCTACCTTGAGGTTCAAAGCCGAGATATCAGTCTTGTTCAGTAGCCTATACTTGCCTCCACAGTACTTGGTGATGAGCTCACACATCTCGGTGATAGCTTCCTCCAAGTATAGACCGGTGGTCTCACTGTTTCCCTGAACATACAACAGAAGGTTCTTACTATCGAGCCCAGTTTTTGTATGCTGTCCCTGTTTGACATCAAGCCAGCAGAGTATCTTCTCATCATCCATAAACGCGAACTTACCCGCCTGCACCTTCTCGGGTTCAGTCCCGCCGAGTGGAATGTATAGCTCCTTGCCTTTGGTTACGGCTAATCTGAGGTTTCCCTTGATGTTATCCAAGTCGTGAAGGCCTGCGCTAACCAGTTTCTTGGCTGATACCATATTGTAGCTATCTACGGCTGTGTTGATAGTTGGCAGTCCCCCGTTTTCTTTCACCATCTTAACTAGGTATGCAGCACTGTTTTCGACATCAACCTTGAATTTCTTGTATATCGCGTTGTAAGCATCCACTATTGGGCTGCCTTCAAGCTGGATAGCCTTGATCTCCTCGGCTGCCTCCTTCTTGAGTTTATCAAGCTCCCCGCTGGATTTCTTGATATCAACGCCCTCGATAACCGCGAGCTTAACATCAACACCAAGCCTTTCTATCTTAGAGTCGATGCTGAAATTGATTTCACGCTCAACTGGCTCCGGCTCAGGTGCCTTGATCTCGATGGGCTCAATTTTTCTGAGTATGATCTTAGCTTTACCAAGCTGGTGATTCTCGATTTTTCTATCCAAGTCCGCCCATTTCAAGTCAGATAGGTTTAGCTGTTTCTCGACTTTTTCAGCGAATACGGGCATAACTGGCTTGATCATTATTGCGATGTTCTTGACTATGTTCACACAGTCAGTTAGTACCCGTCGGGTTTTCTCTGGGTCTGTCTTCTTCAGCTCCCATGGAGCTTTGTCTTGGAAATACTTGTTCCCAATGCTTCCTATCTCTAGTATTCTATTGATGGCGTTGCGGTACTCAAAACCATCATACGCCTTATAGACCTTCAACGATTTCTCATGAATCTCCTTGAGCAATGCCTCGTCTTCGATCTCGGTAGTCTCGCCCTTGAAGTTCTTCCCAGTGAAGCTCATTACCCTGTAGACTAGATTCGCTAAGTTGCTGACCAACTCGTTGTTGATCCTATTCTCAAGGTTCTTGAGATCAAGATCAATGTCCGTCATAGTATGACTCAGGTTAGCCGCATAGTAGAACCTGAGTAACTCAGGGTCTAGATAGTCCGCAAACTCGTCTGCTGTGAGGAATGTGCCTCTGCTTTTACTCATCTTCTCCCCGTTAACCGTCAAGAATCCGTGAACCACGATATTGTCCGGTACATGGAATCCAGCTGCATAGAGCACAGCTGGCCAAAATAGCAAGTGGAAATAGATAATGTCCTTGCCTATGAAGTGAATTATCTCATGGTCGTCTGTCTGCCAGATGTCATCAGCTGTGAAATCCTTGTCCTTGCAGTAATTTGCTGTGGAAGCTATGTATCCTATAGGTGCGTCTAGCCAGACGTAGAAGTATTTGTCGTCCTCTCCAGGAATCTTGAAGCCGAAGTATGGCCCATCCCGGCTTATACACCAGTCCTCAAGTCCTTCATTCACCCAAGTTAATATCTGGTTCCTGATCTCAGGCTGAAGCCTCTTGTTGTTTGTCAACCAATCTCGCAACCAATCTGTAAACTCGCCAAGCTTGAAGAAGTAGTGCAAACTGTTCTTCCTGATGGGGGTAGCTCCACAGATACTACAGTAGGGATTCACTAGGTCCGTTGTACTGTAGGCTGAGTTGCATTTCTCGCACGCGTCACCATACTGGTCTTGCGCCCCACAGTTGGGACATGTGCCTTTCACGTACCTGTCTGGGAGATACCTTTCACAGTTCTCACAGTAGGTAAGCTCCATCTCCTTCGTGTAGATGTGCCCAGCGTCCTTGAGCCTGTTGAATATCAGCTCAGTATAGTACTGGTTTTCAGGACTATTCGTGCTATAATAGCTCGCATAGTCGATCAGATACTTGTCATAGGTTTCCTTGTGCTCATCATACCAGCGCCCAATGAACTCCTCAGGGGTCATGCCCTCCTTGGCTGCATTGATCTCGATAGGTGTACCATGAGTATCCTCTGCACCACAGTAGAAGGCATCTCTACCAGTCATCTTGAGGAATCGAACATAGATGTCTGTCTGGACGTTCTCCACCATATGCCCTATGTGGACTGGTCCGTTTGCGTAGATTAAAGCGGATGTGATTAGGGTTTTCTTATTATTATCTTGTGTCAGTTTAGGTGCCTCCTAAGGTTTGGGTCAACTGGGATGTTACCACAATATAACTCTAAGCCATTAACCAAGGGTTGATTTATTCGATGTCGAATCAACCAAGAATAGACATATAATGTGAGTTCTTTTTACACCCCGAATTGTAAACCTTCAAGGGATTTTACAAATAAAAACATATGGTTATAGACCCCGGCTACAAATTCTTGTAGACTAAACTCTTATCCGCATCACCGACAATAATCTTTGATACCTTTGAGTGGAGAAAGGGAGCCAAGCAGCACAGAGTACGGTATGGCAGCGATACTAACCTATGCATCAGTATATTTCATGAACTGGATGCTCACACAAAACCCCGGCAAGAAATGGGCAGTCCTAATCGCATACCCAGTCTACTATATTGGGTCACTGTATCCAGCATATCTCTTGGCGAGTAGAACTAAACATACTCATCTTTTGATTGGTCTAAAATCCGCTGTTTATGGGTGGTGTTTCTCAGGGTTCAGTCTCTGGGTGCTCACAGGAACTACTAGCTTCATCTTCCTAGCGTTATTACTACTTTCTATGCTTCTCGGCGGCTTCACAGGCTCATACATCAGTCTTAAACGTCAACTCAGACGTGAGACATTAGCTGCTTTTGAGGAATCAACAAATATCCCTGAGGCAGATGAATAGGTGGAGAAAGGATTGTTCTGGGAAATCGAGCTAACACCAGAGGAAATCGAAGAAAACCTTCAAGCCACATACGATAAGATAATCTATTACAAGATGGAGACCATGGCTATCCTCACACTGGAAAGCATCAAACCTTGGTCCTATGTAGGCGGAGGATTACTTAGAGCCGCACTCGCCCCAATTATGCCCGCTTTCGGTGAGAACCTTGGCCTTACCAGCGAGAAGATGCTTCAAGTCTTTGAGAAACGTGAGAACATTGAACGCTTGATACAGATGATTGAAGAAAGTCTTCAAAAGGAAGAAGCAGAGCGCAGAGCCAAGAAAAAAGAAGCCAAAGCCGTAAAAGAGGAGCAGAACTGTCTCTTATACACATCTCCGAGCCCACGAGACCTCTCTACATCTCGTAT
>CALGBN010000013.1 GCA_937877765.1 Candidatus Bathyarchaeota archaeon
CCTCAATAGGACAAGGAGCATCACCCTCCCGGATTAGATCAAGATAACAAGATGCCCCATCAGGCACCTCAGCCTTTACCGCTTTATCCCACTCACCATACTTAGCAATATACAGTTTCTGAAGATCATCAGTATTCAACCGCCTAGGCGCCATCCGTATCCGCCCATCATACTTCTCAGACCGCTCCACACTACTACGAATAAAACTATTCAACACCTCAACATCCCGCTGAGACAGAGATTACTACTAGTATCCAGCCGATTACCCAGCCTAGCACCGTGTTCACCACGGCGATAACCGCAGCCGTCACATAATCAGTCTCATAATAACGCACAATCAAAGCCAAATACACAACGAGCTGCACCAAAGCCGCCAAACTCTGCCCCAACACAGCACCAATAAGCGCATTAGCCAAGACAGCGGACACAGTAATAACCACCGCATCCATAAACTCTGCACGCTCAGCACCCACCACCATTCTACCCGCCAGCCACAAGACTGGTCCCTGAATCAAAACACTAACTACAATATATCCGATGATTGCTCCAATCAACATACCATTATATGCTCAACACACAATATAAACCGAAAAAAGGTACTGATACTCACTCATCTCTTGGCTCAGAAGGACAACTGCAAAGAAACTCACACTCAACCAGACCTGTTTCAAGTTTCTCGACAACACCCTGAAACCTACTCGCAGGGATCGCCTGCTCAATAACCTGCATCAAGGTCTTAAGAAACCCCTCAATGGGACAAGGAACCCCGCCCTGTCTTATCAAATCCAAGTAACAATACGAGCTACCCGGAACCTGAGCCTTAACCGCAGAATCCCATTCATTAAGCTTCAATATATACAGCTTCTGCAACTCATCAGTATTCAACCGCCTAGGAGCCATCCTTATCCGCCCATCATACTTCTCAGACCGCTCCACACTACTATGAATAAAACTATTCAACACCTCAACATCCCGCTGAGACAGAAAATACTCAATAGACCTCGAACGCATACAAGAACAAGAAACTAATACCCTCAACCAGTATTAAAAGAGACAAGAAAACCCACGACTTCTACCGCCAAATACCAGTAAAAACCAAACTGTTCAACCCACTGAACACCTACTTATAAATAACTGTTCAATCGATTGAACACGTACTTATTAATAAGTGTTCAATTGAACTCAAAGTCTTCTACGGGAAAGAAAAAAGAGATTAGTACCAGCCGAACCCTGTGGGAGCCGGCGCATTATACAATACACCATGATCTCCAGTAACTGGATCATTGGATACCTCAAAGATAGTTGCAAACTGACCCCAGATAACGGGACCAATCTCCACACCATCAGCACTGTACCAGACACCATCATCTAGCACGGCATCACTTGGCACAGCAACAATCTTACAGTAATAGTTCCACACAGAGCCATCAGGGTTGACACCCCACATGTGGTTGGTCTCCCAAGCACCAGACCCAACATAGCTATCAAAGCCATAATGCCTGTCAAGCTTACCGTCACCATCAGCATCAACATTGCTGATCCATGCATCATTCCACTTCATAGACAACTTGATCTCACGATACGGCCAAGCCCAGAACTCTCAGCTAAATCAAGGTATACTATCAGATTTTAGAAGCCTTAACGAGACCCAAAGTTCTACACTAATTTATCGTAGAACCAAGACATCTCCCTGTTAATCGTAACAGTTCGTGATGCCTCCAAACCAAGAGACCGAGCGCTTCCCGTTATCTCTGCAGTAATGTCCAACAAGTAGTGCACCTTTGAGCCATCAGGCTGGTAACCAATGGGAGAGCCAGTCAACTGAACCATCCTGACAATACTCTGAGTCTGACCCGGTTCAACTGTAATAGAGTCATCACTCAACACCAAGCTATTGTAATCGGTTCCATTTACAAGGAGAGTAATATCAACATCTGTGATGGTCACAGGGACACTGGAAGGGTTCTCAATGTTAATCCCCACCAATAGTATTGTGTTGGATTCATCAGCTAAATGCAACCCTATGCTGGTTATTTCAGCTGTCTTCATGGTTCTTGGCAAAAGATTACTCGGGCTATACAGTATGAATGCCGTAACTACCACTAATACCGCGAATAAGGGTATCAGCAGTTTCTTTTTATCGCTCATATGCTCTCAATCACTGCTTTCACCTATATTTCTACATTTTAGAACACATTTACAATATATACGATAAAAATCAAACAAATTGAATCCCCCCAGACCGTCACAGGATACCTGTTAAATACAGAAATATCTGATCAAAACCATGTCAATTCCTACTCCGCCACCCATGCCAAAACCTGACTCAACCGACTACTGGAAAGAACTCAGAGCCCAGTTCCCCATGCCACCAGACGAGGCATACTGCAACACAGGCACCATAGGAGTATCCCCCATCCGCGTCATCAACGCCATGTACCAACACGTACTCATAGCAAACACCAACGCGGCTCACATCGACTGGAGAGAAGGCGGACAAGCCCTACTCAGCGGATACGCCCCGTATGTGGAGATAAGGGAGAAACTAGGCAAACTCATCAACACAGAATACCAGAACATCGCCCTCATCCAGAACGCCACCATGGGTATGAACCTCCTAGCCAACGGATTAGATATACCTAAAGACGCAGAGATACTCACCACCGACATCGAACACCCCGGTGGACGAAGCGGCTGGGAACTCCACAGCCGACGCCATGACTCAAAGCACCGGATGGTCAAGATACCACGAAACATAGATGGCCCAGCCGAGATCATCGCAGCCTTCGATCAAGCCATCACTCCAGACACATACCTAATGAGCTTCCCCCACATCAGCAGCGCCCAAGGCATTAAGTTCCCAGCACACGAACTCGCCAAACTAGCAAAAGAACACGGCATATTCAGCGTAGTAGACGGAGCCCAGACCCCCGGACACATCAAAATCGACGTACAGAAAATCGACTGCGACGCATACTATGGCAGCCCCCACAAATGGCTCATGGCTCCCGCGGGCAACGGCTTCCTCTACATCAACCCACGACGAGCCGACGAGGTTTGGACCACCCTAGCAAGTAGCCAATGGGACAACCACACAGACAACGGGTACAGACTCGGACAAAGAGGCACAGGAAACCCAAGCCTACTAGTTGGGCTCGAAGAAGCACTTGACTTCCACTTCGAGATAGGACCAACCCGGGTCTATAAACGCATCAAAGACCTAGGCGACAGACTGCGAAAAGGATTATCAGAGCTACCAAAAGTCCAACTAGTAACACCACTAGACATGGCAGCGGGACTCACCACATTCAAAGTAAAAGACATACCCGGCATAAAAGTACAAAACCAGCTCTGGACAAGAGGCAAAATCCAGCCACGAGCCCTAAGCGAAGGCGGAATCCGCTACAGCACCCACATCTACAACAACACAGACGAAATAGCCCGCAGCCTAGAGATCATCAAACAACTATAACACACCCTCACACCAATTCACACAAGAAAATTTTTTCCCCAAAGTACCCACCAGTAGACACCAGCTTCTCCACAAAATAAATATCACCCAAACATTATTACTAAACGGAGTTGCGGCGCAGCGCTTCATCCGAAGACTGGACACACGCTGCAACCCATTTCTCACACCAAAAAACAATGAAGTTACATAACCCAATCACCAAGAATACCTGTGACCGTCCTCTGTTTCGATCTTGATGGCACCCTCTGCGACCTATGGATGGGTGAACGAAAAGCAAAATTCACACTACTAGATGAGATTATGAAATACACCGATGAGCCCCGAGACATGGTCTCAAGAACCTATGATGTAACATGGGCCGTAGTAAAGTATCATTACATGGAAATGGTCAACGACGGACTCAGCGAACACAATATACGTTCATTACACATGGACATGGTATTCGAAGAATACAAGATAGAAGAAAACCCAGAAAGATTCGCCACCATCCACGGCGAGATCACCATGAAAAACATGGAAATATTCCCTGACGCAGAGAAAGTCGTCAACTCCCTAGCAGAAAAATATCAACTATGCATGATAACAAACGGGGCAACTGACAACCAGCAAAACAAGATCAAACACCTACCCTTCAGAAACCACTTCACAGAAATCATCATCTCACAGGAACTCGGACACCATAAACCAAGCAAAGTAATCTTTGATACCATGGCTGAGCGAATGAACACACAACCAAGCGAGATGACCTACATCGGCAACGATTACAAGAAAGATATAATTGGGGCTAAGGATGCGGGATGGAAAACAGTATGGATAGACCGAAAGGATGAAGAACAGGATAGATCAGTGCCTGACTGGACCATCAAGGAGCTCAACGAGTTACTGACCATTTTCAAATAAGGTTAAGCTTTGACCAGTTCCTTCACCCTTTCTAGGATTATCTCCATATCTCCGGGGAGCAGATACTCCGCCTTGAAGGTAATCCTGTTGGCTGCCTCGTTTGTGATGAAGAAAGGCTCGTAAAGTGCTTTGATGCTTGGGGAGCCAGCTAACAATCCATCATAGACCGCTCTGAGTTTCTCAGTCTCGATATAAGCGTAGCTTGGGGGTACCACATTTTTACAGATAGAAGGCTCAAAGATGACACCAGACTTCACACCCGAGATAGCATCCAGTTTATCACTGAAATCACGAGTCTTCTCAAGCAACTCAGTGTAATGTGCATCATCATCCCGTTTCATAAAAAGCTCCAATGATGCTATGAGGGCAACTATGGTTTCCCTGCTCATCTTACTCGCTCGTCCAATTCCATCAAAGGGATATGCTTGAAGATGAGCTAGCCTGATGAGCTCTGGTTTTCCCAACAGAATACCCGTATTATTAGGAGCGTTAAACTGCTTCCCCCCACTAAATATGACCACGTCAACGCCATCTCCGAGTAACTTCTTCGGCACAGCCTTGTGAGTAAGACAGGGGGCTGCATCAACGATAGCCGGTACACCGTGACTGTGAGCGATCTCAACAAATTCCTTGAGGGGAACCTGGTCCTTAAATGCGTACAGAGTGTAATAATAAGCCGCGGTTTTTCCCGGTTTGAAAGCTTCGTGAAGGTCATCGACAGTAACCCCTTCCTTTGACCCAGCCTCCACTGGCTTCCCCCCGGTGGCTTCTATGGCGTGATCATACTCGCTTCTAGAGTCAGCCATTACTATGAACTCTGTTGGTAGCCCCTCAGTATGCATGGGAAGACGCTGAATTAAATGCGTCCAACTGGGCTGCTTCAGGGGATCATATTCACTTAACCCCGTTCCTCTGAGGATACATGCAGCGCATGCAAGCATCAAGGAGTTTACCGCACCAGCAGTGGGTAGACCTGCTTCTGCACCTAGTGCTCTAGCCAGTTTCTTACCCGCCCAGTGTTGTAGCTCTGGAATGTAAATGAAAGCCTTGGAGGCATCGATCATTGCTTCAAAGACTGATGGATCTGGCATACTTCCGCCAAGGGTTGTAAGGCTGGTGGCTGCGTTTATCGTTCGTTTTAGACCAAACTTCTCATAGGGATCATACACGGTCAAAATTATCATATAGAAAAGGGATAGGTTGGATAAGAGTCTACCAGTCACGACGCAGCATTAAGGCTAACCCAAGCCCAACCGCCAATAACGGGAAACCAGGTATTCCGCTACTTGTTGTATCTTCCACTGTTGGTTCCTCGGCCTCGACTTGGCTTGATACCCACGGGGACCAGCCATGTAAGTTACAGAATGCACGTACCTCGACTCCCTCGTCTTCGGGTATCTCATACGTCTCTGTGAATGTCACTGTCTCCTGTGGCTCAAGCTCATATACCTCAACTTCCTCACCCATCTTGATCTCAATCTCGGTAACATAGTGGCTGCTTGTAGGTCCACCATGTCTAATGGTGACTGTAAGAAGATCTCCTTCTGTGTTTGCCGTTATTTCTAGGTCCGTTACTGTGGGTACGTCTGCTGAGACCATGGATATGCTCGTCACTGAGAGGATTACTAGGAGTATGACTAGTCTAGTATCTTTCATGCCTATTCTCGGGAAAGCACTACTCTTATAGTATTGCTATAAATAAGCGTCATCGGAAAATAAAGTAAGGTTTAAAAAAGGGGGCTACGGATGTTGCTGGATGCCCAACCAAATAAACCAGCTACAGTGGCTAAACACAAGATACGCAGCAATAGTAGAAGACATACAAACAACAATCAGCGGCGAGACAAACGAAAAACTACTAGAATTACTAATGCTTAACCAGCAGATACAGGCACAGATGATGATAACAATCCTCGCCAACCAAGAACAACAGCGACAAGAAACCGATGGCCAGCTCATGGAAATAAGCCAATTCCTCCAAGAGATAGTATCCAGCCACATCAGAGAAGCAGAAAACTTCGAAAAAATCAGATAACCGGGCACATATATTTATCGATAGAGATAATATACCCCAATAGGATGGTTCAGGGGATGCGCAACAAGAGAGTACACTACAAGGTCATCGAAAAGGCACATAGACTCATCAAGAATGGTCAGGTAGAGCAACTTGATAATGGCAGATATAATGTCATCGGGGACCATGGCACATATAATGTGGTGGAAACCCCTGAAGGGGATCTTGCCTGCAACTGTCCTGGGTACAGGGATAAGGGTAGTTGTAGTCATAGTACGGCTGTTATGATGTTTACTGGTAAAGCCAAGTACCTGTAAACCTTGAAAGGTTTACTTTTTATCTTACCCTCCGTATATTGTAAATTGACGGATATTGATATCCGAAGAACAGACCACAAACCTCGAAGCACAGAGTGTAACAAACGTAGTACACTTTTACAGAGAGGAACTCATAAAGATCGATAAAGGCGAGAAAGCCACAGAACACTTTAACGAGCGTCAGCGAAAATCACTTGTGAAACAAGGGGTTCTTGAGCGAAACTATGGCCAAGGTGGATGCAGGCTTGAACTCAGCAAGATGACCCGGCGAATAATGCGGGAACAAGCCTAGACATTCCGGGTTTTTATATAAGGTTCACAGAAAATAGTATTGAACTAATATGGATGTCGATCTAGAAAAGGGAAAACGTGTAACCATAGACCTAGATGAAGTCATAATTCGCAGCGATGGGACAAAAGCCACCATGAGGGAGTTCGTCAAGGAGATGCTGGTGTATAACTCAAATTTCCACATTGAGACGAGCCCCAAGGGTGAGACATGGTACCTTCGTAAAAAGGAAGAAGAGTAGCGTATTTTATAGACTAAACAGGTTTCACAATCGGGTTACAACGATACATTTCTTGAAGTCTCTAACTTAGGGTTAATCAAGAGTGTTGGAAAGATGAATAGTCCACATGGCTTAACAAGGTCTATTTGTTGGTTCGCACCACATTTCCAAGCCTTTGTGCGATATTAGATGCTTTATCATAGACCTCTTTAGGGATCACTGGAACATGCTCTGGTAGTATATCATCGAGCACTCCATGTTTTGAAACCACTGAACCAGCTGCACAGTCTTTCCCATAGCCACAAGTATAACATTGGCTTACCCCAGGTACCTTGAGTACGCCTATGGGTTCTGCCATGTAGTTGCTTCTGAACATTTTTCGAATGTATTCCTCGACTGAGTTGGGATCGCCTCCGTCTGATGTTATTATGGCGTTGAGTTTTCCAGCCAAGGGGAATCGTTCCCTGTGTCGGAGGCTGAACGTACGTTCTAGGAAGGCATGACCAATTGCGTTAATCATTCCATAATAGTTTGGTGCCCCAAACACGATGGCGTCTGCCTCAAACATCTTGTCCCGGATCTCAGCCCAATCGTCTCCAAGGACACATATATTGTTAACAGCACAGAGACAACATCCTCGGCACCCTAGAATTGTCTTGTCTCCAAGGCTGGTATACTCGTAGGATTCGCCTGTTTTCTCTAAAAGATGTTTCATTAGTTTCTCTGTTGTGCCGCTTGTGAGTTTTCCATCCCGGTATTTTTCGGGTCTAGCGCTTGCGTTTATTCCCAGTATCATGTTACCACACCATGGGGATGTAGCCTTGTTTGATGTAATCACTGATGATGCTGCCCACGTATTCTACCTTGACACCCATCTCGTCTATTTTTTTACTGATGCCATCTCGGTCACTGATGGCTTTACATGCAAAGCTTTCACTCAAGCCTGCGATCTCGATTGCTGCATCAGCTACCTCAGCATCCTTTTCCAATAACTTCTCACTTGGACCAAAATAGACAACCTTTACCTGGTCCATCCAGCCTCGCTTTATGGCGTTATGTGCATACATCAAACCAGTTAGTGCCTTGGCCTTGTCTCCAGAAGCGATTATAACCAATAGTTTACTACTCAAATCAATCACGTTGACAAGAAGACGGGGGAATAAAAATAGAAAGAATATTGTTAGGCTCGTTTCCCGTATTTGCCCCAGCTAACGATGGTTTCCATGCTCTTCCTTGTTTTGGCGTCGGGTATACTCTTGGCCTCACCAACAGTAATCAGTGCAACTGGTCTCATTTTATCTGGTATCTCAAGTAGCTCCCGCAGTAAGTCCTCTCTGTTAGACTGACCCATCCAGCATGTGCCTAATCCAAGGTCCCATGCAGTCAATACCATATGCTCTATGGCGATACCTAGGTCATTTTGACACCAGTTAGGTGATTCCTCTGTATCGGCTAAACCGACGATCATGAGTGGTGCTTCCTCTGCCCAGCTTTGTTTTGCTAGTTTCTTTATCATCGTTTTGTCTTCGACTACAATGAAATGCCATGGCTGTCTGTTACTGGCACTGGGTGCTAGGCGAGCTGATTCAAGAATTTTGTTTATCTTTTCCCTTGGTATGGGGTTTGGTTTGTAACTTCTGATGCTTCTACGGTTTTTTATTACATCACTGAACTCCATTTATATCAAGTAGAAAAATACATGAGGGATAATAAGGCATACCTCAGAGTAAAACATCTGGGTTCTCGTAGAATCCAGTGTGAGAGTTTATTGAGTTTATTTACACCAATTTTGGAGCATGTGAGCTCCTCTCATTTTTTTTAGCTAGTCTCTTGGACCTACGAGTCCCTTGGTGTACTCATCGAACACACCGGGGCAATCCTCTGCCTCATATGGTCCCTGCCACCATTCATACAGGATAGAGTTCTCAAGAGCTATCAAGACATGTGGAACACCTTTGGGTGTTATGTGAACTTCGTTCTCATGTAGGGGATATTCAACAATTTCGGAGCCGATTTTCTTAACTACCATTGCTGATCCACCTAGGAGTACGGTGAACTGATCCACTGAATGTATATGATTACCTCTGTATGCTCCTTTCAGTGTTTCAAGATAAGTACACCACTTACCATCAACATCTGCACCATAACCTACTCCTACCTCTGTCTCTTATACACATCTGACGCTGCCGACGAATTAGACGGTGTAGATCTCGGTGGTCGCCGTATCAT
>CALGBN010000014.1 GCA_937877765.1 Candidatus Bathyarchaeota archaeon
GTTTCTACTGTGGGGTGTGATGGCTGTAACCCCTGTCCTGATATTGTCCCCTTCAATGACAGTGCAATGACCGACACCGACTCCGTCAACATCAGCAATGGTGTTATACTTTCCAGTCGGTATTCGCCCCGGTGTTAATCCAAATTCCCTTATTCTTCCCCGTTTCATGGTTTCTTGTTCTCCTCGGCTGGCATAAATTATTCCATGGGGTTATAACGTAGCACCGTCAATTTCTAGGCATGAGTGGAAGGGAGTGGTTCATCGAGCGATACAGAGCCATGGGCTCAACGCTAGCTGGAGACGAGACCACACCCAAAGCCATCAGAATAAACTCGTTTAGGACAACAGACGAGAAACTAGTAGAAACCCTAACCGAACAAGGTGTAGAGCTGGAGAAGATACCATACCTCGACCACGGATACAAGGTACAATATTCTCCCTTCAGTCTCGGAGCAAGCATCGAGTACCTCCTAGGACAATACAGTCTCCAAGAAACCGCGTCCCAGTACCCAGTACAAGCACTACTACCTACCCCTGAAGACCGCCTTCTTGACATGGCTTCAGCACCCGGCGGAAAAACAACACAAGCAGCTGCTTATATGCAGAATAAGGGAATCATCGTTGCTGTTGACATTAATCGTGAACGACTTTTTGCTACTGAGAATAATGTTGAACGTTGTCGGGTCATCAATACTAGTATTCACCATGTTGATGCATTAGAGCTGCCCGACGAGGAGGGCTTCACTAAGGTATTGCTTGATGCTCCCTGCTCAGGCAACTATGTCACTGACAAACAATGGTTCAAACGAAGAATCATGGAAGACATAGAGCGGAATGCTGAGTTGCAGAAAAGGCTCATAACCAAAGCATTGAATCTATTGGTGTCTGGTGGGGTTTTGCTCTACTCGACTTGCAGCCTTGAACCAGAGGAAAACGAGCAAAACGTCCAGTGGTTACTAGAGAACCATGATGTTGAACTCGTTGAGCTTAAGGGCCCCGGCGCCCCAGCTGTAACCGACACCGATAGCATTGATCTGGACAAGAAAATAAGCTACTGTAGACGCTTCTGGCCAGATGTGACAGGTACACAGGGGTTCTTTGTAGCTAAGGTGGTGAAACGATGAGGTTGTTGAAGCGTTTCCTCCGTGATATCGGTTCAAAGTACAAGCCTGTTGATGTTGTGAACATTAACAATAAGCGGTTCTCATCAACCCTAGACCCACCAATAGACATACCTGAACTTGTCTACACTGGCACTTATCTGGGTCAGAATAAACAGCGGTTCGAGCCGAGTAGTATACTCTTGCAGACGCTTTCAGATGAGCCATCTACGCATAAGGTCTATGTTGATCGGGATACTGCTTGGCTTTTTGTTGTTGGTAAGGATATTTTTGATGAGAATATTGTGGATAGGACTGCTGGTGTGCGTCTTGGTGGTTACTGTCTCGTTATGTTCGGTGAGGAGTGTATCGGTTATGGGCGCTACGAGACCAGCCGTGACCTTAGAGTTGTAAAAAACTTGTATGATGTCGGTGACTTTCTACGCCGAGAATAGGCATAGTGTTTTATCTTTTTTCACCGCATTTACCTGTATGAGCATTTACAGCAAATACGGCGCAAAAAGAGTCGTAAACGCGGCATTTCACCTTACAAGACTTGGAGGAAGTACTCTTTCCCCCAAGGTATTAGAGGCTATGGAGGAAGCTAACAAATCCTACGTCTACATGTGGGATCTCATTGAGAAAGGCAGCAAACACATCGCAGAGGCAATCAACGCCCCAGCAGCTTGGATCACAAGTGGAGCCTTTAACGCTCTAGTGCTTGCTGCAGCAGCGTGTATGGCTGGAAAAGACCCAGAAGCCATGAGACGATTGCCTAACACAGAGGGAATGAAGAACGAGATAATCATTCAGCGGAATGCCCGGCTTCTTGTTTATGATAGAAGCATGGAGGTGGCGGGAGGCAAGTTCGTTTTCGTGGGTGACGAGAAATGGGGGTG
>CALGBN010000015.1 GCA_937877765.1 Candidatus Bathyarchaeota archaeon
TCCCACCTAGCGAGGCATATGCAAGTAGCTTGTTCCCACCGGAAAAATCCGGGGAGGCTATGGGCAGATATCATATGAGTTGGGCCATAAGCAGTGTTATCGGGCCATTCATTGGAGGCTATATCGCAAGCTCATTCCTCGACTATAAGACCATATTCGTGTTTTCGGGTGTAATCACCTGCATCGGTTTCTTTATCGCGTGGAGATACACAGAGGATGACCGAGACCTAAGCTGCCCCATACCTCCGGGCATGCTTATCAGAAATACCTTTAGCGAGTTCCCAGCTACCATGAAACGACTCTTCTCAAACAAGAAAGTAATAGTAGCCTGTTTCGCGGTCTTCGCCCACAGCTTCTGTCACTGGGGCTTGGTTACCTTCTTCCCGTTGCTGGGTGCTGAGATAGGTATGACCGAGTTCTGGATAGGTTTAACCCTAACAGCCAACGCGCTATCTATTGCCATCAGTCTACCCATCGTCGGTAGAATCTCTGACCGAGTAGGACGATTCATACCTATACTCACAGGGTTACTGGTCAGTGTGGTCGCTTTCGCCTTAGTGCCTTTGGCGCCATATCACTGGATGTTACCTGTATTGAACGCTGTACTCGGGGTATGCGCCGTACTGGTCTTCCCAATTAGCCAAGCAGCCACAATGGAGTCCCAAGCACCAGAAGACAGAGGCTCAGCAACAGGCGTATGGGGAATGGTAATGAGCCTAGGAGGCAGCCTCGGCATGTTCGCAATGAGCGCAGTCCTAAGCGTAGCATCAATCCAATGGGTCTTCTATATCTCGGCAGCATTCACATTTGTCTCCGCCGTTGTGATAGCACTCATGCGGGGCTATTTTGATTAAATAGATTCAGTGTACCCGTAGATTTCCCGGACAGCCTCTGGACTCACCAAGCCGTTCAATATGTCTTCCCTTACAAGCGCAGGTTCTCGTTTCTTTGGGTCCCCATATCCACCACCTCCGGGGGTTCTAATAATCAACGTGTCTCCACGGTTTATCGTGACTGTGCATTTCGATGGTAGTTTGGTTTCCTTGTCTCCTTGTAGCAGAATATATTCTCCTGTGGCTCCACCGTGTCCCCCTGCTAATCCCCAAGGCTTGATCTTGTTACGCTCAGCCATGATGCTTAACGTTGCTTTTTCGCTAGTTAGAGTCCAAATACGCTCGATACCACAGCCGCCCCTGTACTCTCCAGGTCCACCGCTATCAGGTCTTAGCCTGTAAGCCTTGAACTCTAATGGAAGATATGCTTCGAGAGTCTCGATGGGCGTATTCATGGTGTTTGTCATGTTCACGTGTATACCGTCCACGCCATCACCATCAGGTCTCGCCCCACTTCCACCACCAATAGTCTCGTAAAAGGTCCAAGGCTCACCATCATCCTTCAAGCCACCAATAGTGATATTGTTCATGGTGCCTTGTCCCGCTGCTGGCACCTTCTCAGGAACAATCTTGCTGAACGCTTTCATTATCACATCAGCGTTTCGTTGACTCGTCTCCACGTTTCCTCCTGCTACTGGTGCTGGTCTGACGGGGTTCATCATACATCCGTGGGGTATCTTGAGGGTGATAGGTCTGAAGCAGCCGTCATTAACAGGGATAGTTGGGTCTGTGATGCTGATCAATGTATAGTAGATGCCTGCTACTGTGACTCCTAGAGGCGCGTTTACTGGGCGTTCCACTTGTTTGTGGGTGCCAGTGTAATCAAATACAAGGCTGTCATCTTTTTTGGTGATCTTAACCCTGATATCAACGTCTCCATCACCCGGGAGAATCGACTCCATATAATCCACAGCACTATACTCACCATCAGGCATCAGCTTGATCTCCTCCCGCATCCGCCGCTCACTATAATCCATAATCGCGTCCATGGCACCGTGAACCACATCAACACCGTAAACTTCCACAAGCTCCAAGACCCGCTTCAACCCAGTATTGTTTGCAGCTATCTGAGCACGCAGATCACCCATCTGAACCTCGGGTGTACGCACATTACTCCTGATAAGCCGCGTAATCTCAGGATCAATAACCCCTTTTTTCACGAATTTAACGGGTGGAATAATCAAACCTTCTTGGTATAACTCAGTTGAGTCCGCTGCGAGACTACCCGGCGTCTTACCACCCACATCAGTGTGATGTGCCTTGTTGGCAGCATAACCAATTAGCGTACCCTCATGGAAAATTGGTGCTATGAGGGTAAGGTCTGGTAGATGTGTTCCACTGATGTATGGATCGTTGAGTAATAGCATGTCTCCTAGTTCAAGGCTTCCCGGGTATTCCTCGATTCCTAGTTTCACCGCAAGCGCCATGCTGCCAAGATGGACCGGTATGTGCTCAGCTTGAGCAATTAATTCTCTACGATGGTTGAAAATTGCGCAGCTGTGGTCCATCCGCTCCTTGATGTTTGGACTGTAGGCGCTCTTCTTCAACGCGATGCCCATCTCCTCAGCAGCGTAGATCAACGCGCCCTTGATGACCTCAACAGTAGTAACATCAATCATCGCTGAAGCCTCCTCAGAATCAAGTTACCTAGTTTATCCGGTTTAAAGCTCCAGCCCGGATAAATCACAGTCGTAGAGTCATACTGCTCGATGACCGCCGGTCCAACAGCCTCCGCGCCGAGGCTACTCCTATCATAAACGCTTACCTCATGCCAGCAGTCATCAGTCTCAAAATATACTCGTCTAGTCTCGCGAGGCTCAGCTAAGCCACCGAGTTCCCCAGTCTTTAAACAGGGGCTCTCAAGTAACCCAATAACCCTGAGCTTGGCGTTCACCACCTCAACAGGCTCATCTTCCTCAGCGTAACCATATACCTCGGTGTGTTTTGCGTGGAAATCCCTAACCGCCTTCTCGATACTAGCTCCAGCGAATGGTGCTTCCGTCTCGATGTTTAACTCGAATCCCTGTCCACGGTAACGCATATCCAATGTACGTTTGTAGCTTTGCTGATTCCTCGGGACATCCTCAGAGTCCAAAGTCTCCCGTCCTTCCTCTAGCATCTCATTGAACAACGCCTCAAC
>CALGBN010000016.1 GCA_937877765.1 Candidatus Bathyarchaeota archaeon
ACGCTCTAGCGATGGCGATACGTTGACGCTGCCCGCCGCTTAGCTCATGAGGGAACCTGTAGAGGAACTCTTCTGCTGGACTTAGCTTGACCCTTTCGAGAATCTCGGATACCTTTTCCTCCTTCTCCTCTTCACTTTCAACCAAGCCGTTTACCTCTAAGGGCTCTGCGATGAGGTCAAGTACTGTCATGCGTGGGTTTAGTGACTCGTATGGGTCTTGGAATATGATCTGCATCTTGGACCTAAACGGTTTCATTTCTTCTTGAGTGAGGGATACAAGATCAGTGTCTTTGAAATATATCTCCCCACTTGTTGGCTCAATTAGCTTCAGAAGAAGTCTGCCTAGTGTGGATTTACCACAGCCACTCTCACCAACCAATCCAAGAACCTGATCATTATGGATATCGAAGGTCACTCCATCCACAGCGTGGAGATTCATCTCCTTTGCACCCATGAATGACGCTTGCCAGCCCTGTCTCACTGGAAACAGTTTCTTAAGATTTCGTACCCGTATTATAGCTTCATCGCTCATTATTCTTCTCCCCTTGGATGGTGACACGCCACATAGTGATTCTCACCTATTAACCGCATCTTCGGCGCTGGATCTTGTCTACAAACCTCTGTAGCCGCAGGGCACCTTGGATGGAACCTGCAACCACTCGGTGGATTAAGTAGGTTCGGTGGAGCGCCTTCTATGTAGATGAATTTTTCTAAACGTTCTTCGTCCTCGATTGTTGGGAATGTGCTGATCAAGCCATGCGTATAATGATGCTGTGGGTTACTGAATATCTCGGTAATCTCAGCCCATTCCACGATCCGACCAGCATACATGATATTCAAGTAATCACAGAGTTCAGCTAGCACGGATATATCGTGACTGATAACCACCAAGCTAAGATCCATCTCGTCCTTTAAACGCCTCAGCAGGTCCATCAACTGTTTCTGGACAATGACATCCAAGGCAGTTGTAGGCTCATCGGCGATAACAAGCTGAGGGTTACAGGCTAACGCCATGGCGATCATGGCTCTCTGACGCATGCCGCCGCTGAACTCGTGGGGATAATGACTGCCCATTGTGGGGTCAATGTCAACGGTTCTGAGGAGGTTTCGCGCTATTTCGATTCTCTCTTTTTTACGCTTGGACTTATCATGTAGTTTGATTGCTTCAGCGATCTGGTCCTCTACTTTGAAGACGGGGTTTAACGCATTCATGGCACCTTGGAATATCATAGATATCTCTGCCCAGCGAATATCTTCTCTAAACTCCTTCTCACTATACGCGTAGATGTCCTCACCGTCAAAGATCATTGAACCGCTGACAATCTTACCATTCGTGGGCAAGAGCTTCAAAAATGATAAACCAAGGGTGGTCTTACCAC
>CALGBN010000017.1 GCA_937877765.1 Candidatus Bathyarchaeota archaeon
ATCTATAAGAGTAGGATCTTTTAGTAGTTTCATATTTTTATCACCTTTGAGATAGGGAGAGATATTAACGGGTGTAGAAACCCCTCGAGTGGATGCACGTTTCATCCATTGATTTCCCATCTGCCTTCTCAACCCCGTTAACCCTTTGAGCATCGGTAGTTTGCGGTAAGGCTGCTCACTTCCGTGCCTCGCCCGGTTCCCGCAATAAAGATGAGCGTATAACCCTCCGGTTATACAGACTCATCACCTCCAATCCCAAAGGACAGGGTTTCATAGTCGGACAGATGGATCAATGGATGCTCGTTACACCGCCTCTCGGGTTCGACCCCAGCATATCGGCGATTTCTGGTTACAGGGAACGCCTACCTCCCCAGTCTATCCTACACCTATCGCCAAACAACTTTTTTTTATAGAGAACGCCGCATAATGATATATAGATTTCTAAAGAATTGAAAGAAAATCAAAGACAAAGCCACTGCAATAAACGCGATATCACGGGTGATAAAAAGCCATGTTTCGCCACCTTCCTCGCTAAATGTTAAACAATCTTTCACTAAGAAATACATAAAAAGCGCTATGATAAAGAATAATATCACATTTATATACAGAGACAACTTATACCAAGTCCCTTTACTCATCTGACGAATTATGTTATCAACCATTTTAAATCAATCAACTCCCTAAACGGTTTTTTTTACACTTAATACAAATAAAACAATAGCTATATGAAGGTTATGCTAAAAAAAATCAGTTAACTTAGTCGTCCTAATTTTATCACTTGTAAACAATGAATCAATAGATTTTTCAACAAGTGTAATACGTTGCTGTGCATAATGAGGAATATTGTACCGCTGGGCGATATCTTTAGAGATCTCCAAATATTTCTTAACAGATTTCTCATGAACAGTCAAAGTAAGTTTACCACCACACTTGGTACAAACCCCTCGAAGAGGTGGACGACGATAAATTATATTACAATTAGGACAGCGAACAGATTGTTTACTAAAAGCCCGCATATTACCCAGTATATCAGGTAGAAAATGTCTTTCTATGACTTTATATGCTACATCAGCTTCATCCACTGCTTGAATCCTCGCAGCAAGGTTAAGCTGAGCATTCATCTTATCCATCATCGTTTTTAACGTTTTATAATTAGACATCTTTGGACCTTCTGAAATATCACGGGTGTCATGTGTAAAACCAAAATGTTCATACTGCAATTCTGTACCTAGTCTAGATGAAACCAAACCCATCCTATCTTCTAACTCTTTTGGGTTTACATGACGAAGAGTCGCTTCATAAAACTCAAGTGGATACCGTACAAGTGTATCAAGGTTATGCGCCTCTTTATCAACCTCTGAAGGATCAATACGCGTGGTGAGAATCAAAGGGAGATCCATTTTACCTCCACGTTTATCAGGAATATAAGCATGAGAAAAATTGAGAAGTGCATCCATGAGAAGCATCAAACCATCCTCGTCACCATCACAATCTGTCTCTTATACAGATCTCCGAGCCCACGAGACCTCTCTACATCTCGTATGCCGTCTTCTGCTTGAAACAA
>CALGBN010000018.1 GCA_937877765.1 Candidatus Bathyarchaeota archaeon
CCCATGGATAATTCGGGTTAAGCTTGTAGACCCATCCACCAACATAGCTTCCTAGTGCAGCTGGTGGGAACAAGAGGAATCCACCGCCCCAGAAGTTACCGAAGCTAATCATTATGCCTCGTTCACCAATTAGGCTGTATAGTCTTCCTCTGCGGTTTCTTGGGATGATGTTTGCGATGATTGTGCTGAATGCTGGCATCATGATATTATTGCATATGGTTACGCCGCAGAGAATTAGTAAGACACCCACAAAGCCACCCGCGTACTGATAACTCCAAATGACGATAGGAGCCAAAGTCATACCTAGAAGGATCATTTTTCTGGGACCAATCTTGTCAACAGTAGCTCCAAGTGGGAAAGCGATTATGATACCAAGAAGCCCACTCATGAACATGATAAGCCCCCATTGGCTCTCAACCAAACCTATCACCTGTTTCGCGTAGACAACATAGAAAGGTGCACTCATGGCGACGAAGAAGCTCGCGAACATCTCAATGACAACGATGACCTTGAGCCCCCGGTCCATCCACTTGATGCTATCAAGTATGCTGCGATATGCGGGCATAATCATCTTTGGAATCTGAGCAAAACTGAATTTCTCAGTAGTCTCCTCTTCGGTCATAGTCTCTTTGAGATATCTTAGACGTAGCCAAGCCACCAGCAGACCTGTTGCAAAAGCTATGCTCCAACAGATACGGACAGCCAAGACAAGCGCCTGATCACTACTTTGACCACTGGTATTCTGGAACCACTCAATTATGTAGCCACCGAAAACCGGTGCAACAATTCGTACAGCCCCGGGAACAACCATCATCATGGCGAAACCCTTTCCTCTGACGCCCGGTGGTAGGCTATCAGCCTCAAGGGCGTTCATTGCTGGCATGTAGAATAGAAGTAACTGGCTGAAGAACTGTCCAATCGCTATGATTTTCCAGTCATTGGCTACAACGAAGAATAGGTGAGCGAAGGCATAGAGAACTGTGCTGTATCCGATGAGTTTTACACGTCCAGCCCTGTCAGCGATATAACCACCTACAGGATAGAGTACCATCCCTGCGAGGATGCCTAGACTGTTGATTAGCCCGATCTCGGTGCTTGTGCCTCCTAATGCGAGTATGTATAGGCTGAAGAAGGGGTAGATGATGCTGGTGCTAGCGCTCCAGAGAACCCTACATAGCATAAGTATCTTGACGTTTCCCTGTACGAACCAGAACATTCCCTTCTTCGCTTCGCTCATAGCATCACCTGTATTTAGGGCTGGGAAGGAAAGCGGAGTTATAAACATTGTTGCAGCGGTACACTGTTTTGTACCGTTTATCAGGCTAATTTATTTACATAGTTTTATGAACCGCACTACAGTTTGTTTCATTGATAAAATTGGGTAAAGCAGACAGCGTCTTTGAGGTAATTGGCCCTATAATGATTGGCCCAAGTAGCAGCCATACAGCTGCAGCAGTACGAATCGGACAGATAACAAGAAACCTAATGGAGAACCCGGTGAAGAGAGCAGTAGTAAAGTTTCATGGCTCATTTGCGTCTACGGGCAGAGGACATGGCACAGATAAGGCAATAGCTGCTGGTTTGCTTGGGTTTGACCCGGCGGATGAACGTATAAGAGACGCTTTGGATTTAGCGGATAAACAGGGTATGGATATAGTTTTTGAGAATGTTGACTTGGGGGATGATTATCACCCAAATACGGCGCGATTAGAGGTATTGGATACCTTGGGAAACAGCATTGTGGTTACTGCTTCCTCGCTAGGTGGAGGAACTATCAGCGTTGTGGAGATTAACGGTTTGAAGATAGAATTGAGTGGTGAATACGATACATTGATTACGATTCACAAGGACAAACCGGGAATAGTGGCTAAAGCAACTGCAATAATAGCGGATTATGACGTAAACATATCCTCAATGAAGGTGACTAGAATGAGAAGAGGGGGACAGGCGCTTATGGCTGTTGAGATGGATCATGCATTACCAAATGAGGCTATAGAGAAATTGAATATAATAGCAGATACAGTGAGGGTTATTCCCCCCATATATTAGGAGGAAAGAAAATTGAATTATTCAACTCTAAAAGAACTAATTGAACTCGCGGAAAACCATGATAAGAAAATATTTGATATAGTACAGATGGTCGAGGCGGAACAAGATTTTCTTTCTCTTGAAGAAGTATGGGATAAGATGGAGACTAGTTGGAGGGTAATGAGCCATTCCATCCAAAAGGGATTAAAAAACGCAAATCCTTCTGTCAGTGGCTTATCCGGAGGAGATGCGAAAAAACTCTCTATGTCCAAACCTATCTATCTAAGCAGAGAATTATCAGAAGCCGTCGCCATGGCTCTTGGAGTAGCAGAAATCAACGCATGTATGGGGAAAATAGTAGCTTGCCCCACGGCGGGAAGCTGTGGAATAGTACCGGCAGCACTAACATTCGCAAAGAAAAAACATGGATACAGTGAAAAAGAGATTATATCCAGTCTGTTCACAGCAGCTGGAATAGGTATTGTCTGCTCAATAAACGCCTCCATCTCTGGAGCAGAGGGAGGATGTCAAGCAGAATGCGGTGTAGCAGCGGCTATGGCTTCTGGAGCCTTGGTTGAACTAGCAGGAGGTTCTCCGAGTATGGTTGGTGACGCTGTGGCTATCTGTTTAACCAATCAGATGGGGTTGGTATGTGATCCTGTGGCTGGGCTTGTTGAGATCCCATGTGTTCAGAGAAACGCGGGTTCATTGATGCAAGGTATTCTTGCAGCAGAACAAGCATTAGCTGGTGTAAAGAGCATGATACCAGTTGACGAGGTCATTAAGGCCATGCAAGAAGTTGGTGAAGCGCTACCGGAAAGCCTTAAAGAAACAGGAGAAGGAGGACTAGCTTCTACTCCAACTGGGAGAGAAATGGCGAAGAGGCTTTTTTAGCTGTTTACTTCTTTTTTACTACTTTGAATGTAACCTGATTCCAGCGATCAGGACACTCGTATTTCCATTCATCGTTGTTCATTCAGGGTATCTGCCCGCCATAACACATGTTCATCAGTGTGGGAAACATCTCGTGGTAACAATAGCCACAGATTCCCCCTGTTTTGTGGGTGTTTACTTCGAACTTGTCGCCGATCTTGTGTCCTGCGCTGCAGCTTTTCTCGATTGATATGACTTCGGCTATGTAGACTGGTTCTTCACTCAATTTAATCAGGGATACCTTAGTGTTACAGATATACAAGCGTTATAGGCATCAAACAGGAATATACATGTATGAGTCTACAGGCAGCCATCGAGGAGCAAGCAGAAGGCTTCAAAGGCACTCTCGGAGTAAGCGTGAAACATCTCTACACAGGGGAAACAGCCAGCATCAACGGAGACAAGGTGTTCCCGACAGCCAGTGTATTCAAGATACCAGTCATAGTAGAGTTCTTCAGACAAGTAGATGCAGGCACACTCAGCCTAGATCAACAATTACTATTGAGTGAACGCGACAAAGTACCCGGCTCAGGTGTACTAAAAGAGCTAACTGAGGGCCTGCCAGTCACCTATAAGGACCTGTTGAGCCTGATGATGATCGTCAGCGATAACACTGCGACGGATCTAATCACTGAGATCGTAGGATTTGAGAATATTAATGCCACTATGAAGGAACTTGGACTCAAAGAAACACAGGTAACACGGTACTGTAGACAGATACTTTTCGACCTTGTAGGCATTAATGACCTACCTCTTGAAGAGATGACAATTGACGTATTCCAGAAGGCCGCCGAAACAGGCGAATACAAGGGCTCATGGAGTCTTGAAACAGGGGATAATGATGTTACTACTCCAAATGAGATAAATCGGTTGCTTGAACTCATAGTAGATGGGAAAGCAGCGAGCCGTGAAAACTGCAACAAGATACTTGAGATCATGGAAAAGTGCCAAACAGGCGGCTATAGGATACCAAAGTACCTGCCCCAGAAAGAAGTACGTCTCCAGAGAAAGACAGGAAGCCTCCCGGGAATAAGAAACGATGTCGGCATAGTTACAATCAAGGAAACTAGTGAAAAATACACAATTACCTGCTTCACCATGGATGCAGAAGATGTCTACGCTGCAGAAGAGGTACTGGCTAAGGTTAGTAAAGCAGTCTATGACTACTTTTCCTGACTCTCTTCTTGGTCTATAATCTCAACATAGTGTCTTCTGGGAGGTTCTTTTACTCCTACCCAGAATATGCTAACAGCAACCAAACCAGCGAGAGCGCTTGCCCTGAAAGGCCAGACTGGTCCAAGGTTGTTCCATAGCCAGCTTCCGGCTAATGAGGCTGGTGCAGCAATAGTGCCTGTAATGGTACCAATAGTGCCCATTACGGTGGCGCGTTTCTCTTTTGGAACAAGATCAGCTACTAGGGCTTGCCAAGCTGGTCCTCCAGCGCTTCCCATTCTACCTCCTCCTCCAAGTGCCTCTGATAACGCGTTTGTGCCATAAGATACTAGGTAGTGATAGAAGCCTTGACTCAGTGTAACGCCGAACATGGAGATAGGTGTGAGAACTCTTGAGAGGCTGATAACGGGTTTTCTACCAATTCTATCACTTAGCATACCTCCGGGCATGGCTAGTACGGTTGTTATTATGCCTCCAACCGTCGTTACAATACCTAGCTGTGCATAAGATAAACCGATAACGTCTCGTGCATACAAGGCTACAAGGTCATATACCATACGCGCTGCAAAGGCGCTGATGACAGCAACCAAGACCATTGTCCAAACAGTCCTACCTAGGGTCATGGTATCCTTGACCTGTTCTTTTATCGGGGGGCGAGTTCTTGCCTTTTTCTTCATTTCCTCCTCGTCAAACAGGGTCTCGGTTATGATACGGTGTCTTGCATAGGTGACAATGGCGTTCACGATGATGCTAAGGTACATGAATAGCCGGAAACCTTGTGCTGGACCCATTCTCTCAAATAGGAAGCCTCCCACGACGGGGCTGAATATCTGTGGCGTGGATGTTATCATCCTGTAGGCGCCGTATCCTGCGCCTCTTTCATCATCGGGTAGACTATCAGCTATAATCGCGTTAAAAGCCGGCATATAGATACTTGTAACCCCATTCAAGACGAGCGCAGGGATTACTGTAACCCAGTCCTTCGCCCATAGAAACAGCATAGGAGTGAATATTCTGAGTGCTGTACCATAGACAATTATTTTTCTTCTACCAAACCGATCCGCCAATACTCCCCCCGGTAACTGGAACAGTAGACGCTCTGATTGAGAGAGCATGGATAGAAAAGAGATAGCCCAGACACTAGCACCAAGGACCTCGTTCAAGTAAAGTGCCCAGAAGGGTCTCCAACCCATATCACAGAGGGTTATCATGCTTGTGGTGATGGCAATAGTAAGGATATTGCGGCTACTGAATACGTCTTTGATTACATCGATAGGGGATTTACTGGACAATTGCTTCACCGGAATATACTACATAGTGATGTTACGCTATAAAACAGTGTAGTGTTTGAGGACTGTTTTTCCAATCTCATTGCTAGAAAAATGTCTCCATAAGGAACCCTAAGAGGAATATCATTCCACCTAGAACAGTCATTCTTATTCCCTTGAGTAGTCTTTTCTCGCCGCCAAAAACCAAGCCCGTTGAAAATATTAGCCCAAGATCAATAAGAACTGCTAAACGAAGACTAGTATTCACACTGATAAAGCCCAAATAAACGAATAGAAATGGAGCCAAGGTTACTATGCACGCGATTATGGGCGTGAAAAAGACTAGAGCAGATGATAGTATAGTCACTATTTTTGATTCTCGTGTTTGTACTGTCTCTCCTAGTTTTGTTATCATTGCATCCTCGATCTTACTGATACGTTTCTCTTCCTGTATGGTCTCGGCCTCATAGACACTGAAACCACTGCTAACACCGAGCGATATACTGGCTGTGATCATGGTACCAATAATAGCCCTTGTGTCTAATACGGAGCTAAAGGAGCTGCCTACAACTATTCCGAGTATTGTGAATACAGCGTCAAACAGTGTGTTAATGAGATAGGGTAAACCCCTATGAATAACGTCATCCAGCCTTTCACCTAACAAATGAATCAGTTAATCATGTAGATAATGGGATAAAAGGAGAAAGGATCAGCCTAATAAACTGTTGAACAATAGCTTGAATGTTCCATGGGTCTGGCACCTGTGCTGTATCCTTGGCCCCATCAAGACTGCTCTTCCCTCACCGACATGCGCGTTGATGGCGGCGATCTTGTCTACAAGCTTATCCTCACCAATCAGCCAACCGGACTCAAGTAGATCAGATTCAGGGTAATAGGCAACTACCTCGTAGAGATGGTTGTCTGGTCCTGGGTTGATCTTGAAGGCGGGGCTACTCCAGAATAGAGCTAATGCCTCTTCTGGCATACCATAGGCTGCTGGGTGGGTGTTCTCGATGTTTACTCTTAGGGTGCTTCCTGGGCAGTGGAATTCCTTGGAGTTCAGATCTTTAACTACGTTTGTGATGGGTAGTTTCAGCGTATCAATGGCATATTGACAGCTTCCTCCTATACATAGTAAGGTACCTCCATTCTTGGTCCACTCTGCTAGTTTTTCTTTGCCTTTCTCGCCTAAACCGGATTCGTATTCAGGGGGAAAAGTGGGCAAGGGCCAGCCTGGACGTGTCTCCTTCCACCATTTCTTTAGATCGTCTCCGCCTGTGATCATCTCTGGGCTATCATGGGTGAATATGATTACATCGTACTCGCTGATGTCGCCCTCAAGAATATCATCATCAAACAAGAGATCATAGTCAAAGCAGAACTGCTCAAGACATAGCCTTGTCCAGCCAGTGTCCATGTTGCCACCCCAGAACCTGTCATACATACCTACCTTGAGTGCCTTCACCGGCTTCATCTCGGCTTCGATCTCAGCCAAGGCATGGAAATTAACACCAACCTCTTCAGCAACCGGGTTCATCTTCTCTTCATAACCGGGTTCAACTATGAAACAGCCCGCGGGTAGCTCAAGATCGCCAGCCATAACAGGCTCGGTAATGCGTTTGACGGGGACGTTTTCCTTGAGAAGCATATTAACCGCCTTATAGGCATGGTTCTCACGAGTATCAATCAGGTAACCTACTTTGCTAGCCTCATCAACATAACCAACAGGCTTCTTGTACTCTGTAACAGGCTCTACTTGCAGGTCACTCATATAATCCGCTTGTTGAACGCTGACGCCCATAAACTCAGCCATGGTATCAGTCGCTGTGTCATAGGGTCTATGGGGTGTGCCGTCGCCTCTCCTTGTGAAACTGTCGTCTGGGAACCTTGTCCTAGTGAGCAAGGTCATTAGTAGCCCCATCTTGGGTTGAGCCAAGGGGATGATGTAGCTGCCTGTGCCGTGAATATATCCGTCAGCTGTAAAGGGCTCCATAGCCTTGTATAATTTGACACCCATCTCGGTGAGCTTCTGTATCATCAACTCCATTGTGCGTGGGTCGTGTTGATCCTCCGGAATAACAAGTGCCTGTGGACTACCATCCAGTCCTCGCTCAGTCTGACGTACAGCCTTCTGATACTGGTTCCAGAGAACGGTCTCACGGTTACGAGCCATCTGATCCAGTAACGCCCATGCACTGATCTTCTGCTGCTCTACAATATCCCTGAGGGTCCACCAACCACCGGGCCATGGATTCGGGAAATTGGTTGTCGGCTTATAATGGGGAAGCATCCTTGTGCCAACGAGGCTACTTTCCTTGGTCTCTGCTTTCAGCTGTTCAGGGTGAATATACAATGGTGTCGCGAGCTTTGCGCTAGCGGATTCGGTTAGCATGCTCGGTATGTTATGATAAATGCCTATCCAGTGGTATCCAAGGTGAGCCCATCCACTGAAAATAGCCGCGTTCACTATGCCCAGTTTGCCTTCTTCCTCAAGCTTGTAGGCCATGTGGCTGCCATACCATTGGAGTTCCCTCCATACCAGTGGGTCTCCATGTGGGTGTATTGGGTCGCTGTAAGGTGAGACGTAGAGTCTGGCTCCGTATGATCCCATGTGGTGGTGGTCTTGATATGCCTGGGGGGGCCAAGCCCTGAACATGAGCTCAGCCATATAGTTGCTTTCTATGGTGTTGAGCATGAAGGCGTCCCGGTTGTTATCATGGCCACAGTACTTGTGATAGAGGAAAGGCGTATAGCATCCCTCGTATTCTGTGCCTAGCCACTCGTTGTACCAGTCGGTGACCATTATCTGGCCATCGGGGTTGAAGCTGGGTATCATGATGCTGATAACCTCGTCTCTGATGCGTTTTGCTTCCTCGTCCTCGCGTGTCAACAAATCATATGCTAGCTCGGGGCTCATCTGGGTACCGCCGATCTCTGTCGCGTGGAGACTCATGGACTGGATTACAACGGCTTTTCCCTCAGCCACAAGCTTCTCGGCTTCATCTGACTCAACATCCTCGGGGTCAGCTATCCGTTTGTTAACCTCTTGGAGCCTATCGAGGTTTGCTAGGTTTTCCTCGCTGCTGATGAGCACCGCTAGGAATGGGTTGCCCTCTGTGGTTGGGCCCATATTAATGACTTTGATTCGTGGTGACTCTGATTCAAGCAGTTGGAAGTATTTTACAATCTGGTCCCATCGAGCGATCTTGCGGTCTGCGCCAAGCTGGTGACCGAAGAAGGTCTCGGGTGGTGTGATCTTTGTCATGGGTATTTGTTGGTGTTCGTGGATTTAGGGTTACGCATCGAGAAAATGGTACCATTATCGGTGTATTGGTACCAATAAGATGGAGTTATTCAGAGAGGAGCGCCGCCACCACAGCGTCTCCAAACTCCACAGTATTATTAGAGCCACCAAGATCAGGAGTCCTGACTTTTTGTTCTCTTAACACTGTGTTTACAGCAGCGTCAATGCTCATCCAAGCGTCCTTGAGGCGCTTATCACCATTTTTATCACCAAGCCAGTTCAACATCATGCCAACGCTTAGAATCATCGAGGTAGGGTTCGAGACTCCACGTCCAGCGATATCAGGAGCAGAACCATGAGTAGGCTCAGCGTAACAATAATCATCACCAGCGTTGATACTCCCAGCCAAACCCATGCTACCCTGAAGGGCTCCGCTCATGTCACTCATGATGTCACCATACTGGTTTGGCATAACTACGACATCATAATGATCTGGACGCATGATAGCCCAGTAGCTCCAAGCATCAATCCAGCTATACTCGGTCTCCACCTCAGGATAAGATGGCTCAAGTTCCTCAGCAATCGCCTTGAACAAGGCATCACCCTTATAGATACCCCACTTAGCTGCTACTGTGAGCCTTGGTTTTCCGTCTCGGGGGGAGCCACGTTTACCCTTATAGGCTCCGGATAATGCCAGCTCGTAGCCTCTGCGGATGATTCGTTCACAGCCTTTTCGTGTCTGAATATAGTTGTCTACGGCTAGCTCGGTTGTTCCTGCTCTGCTGAACAGACCACCCACACGGACATACATGTGCTCAGTGTTCTCCCGCAGCACAATGAAATCAATGTCTCCAGCAGTACGACCCTTAAGCACACCATCAACACCCTCCCTCAATCTACAAGGGCGTATATTTGCGTACAAGTCCTGATCCAAACGCTGGTTGATCGGTAGATATGGCCCCGGAAGCTTACCAAGATACTCAGGGAGCCCCACTGGTCCCTTGAACCAGCAATCCACCTCATACAATAGTTCTCGTGTGATCTCTGGGCTCCAGCCCTGCTTCATATCATGATCAGCATAATATTTGGCGCCAAACTCGTATGGTCCAACAAGTTCCAGATCCAGACCATGCTTCTTTTCAACTGCTGTTAACACCTTAACTGCTTCAGGCACTATCTCATAAGCGATCCCGTCACCGATCAAGGCTAATATCTTGTAACTATTCATGAGATTGAGTTTGACTAGGAGTTGAAAAAATAATCGAATCAGCTACGAACCCGATCTATTTTCGCCCCGTTAGCTCGCTTCATCTCCTCTGGACT
>CALGBN010000019.1 GCA_937877765.1 Candidatus Bathyarchaeota archaeon
AGCCATCACTCATCAACATAACCGGTGTCCGGTAGGTCTCGGCAAGATTGAAAGCACGAACAGTGAGATCAAACATCTCCTGTACACTCCAAGGCGAGATGGCTATAACCTCATAATCGCCGTGGCTACCATACTTTGCTTGATAGATGTCTTGTTGACTCGGGTCTGTAGATTGTCCTGTGCTTGGTCCGCTCCGCTGAACGTTAACAAGCACCAAGGGCGTCTCGGTCATATGAGCGTAACCGACATTTTCCATCATCAAGTCATAGCCGGGTCCACTTGTAGCTGTCATGGATTTGGCTCCCGCCCATGAGGCCCCGATTATACTTGCGATACTGGCTATCTCATCCTCCATCTGCATGAAGACTCCGCCTACTTTGGGGAGTTCTCCTGAGATGTGGTGGCTTATCTCGCTAGCTGGAGTGATAGGGTAGCCGGCGAAGAATTTACAACCTGCTCTTATGGTGCCCTCGGCACAGGCGATGTTGCCCAAAACTAAGTGTCTTCCGGGTTTAAGCATCTGTTATCTCCTCCACGTTGATGGCAAAGTCTGGGCAGTATCTTTCGCACCATCTGCAGCCGATACAGTCTCCCTCGACTACTGGCTGAGTGCCGCCCAGCGCGGTTTTTTTCTCTGATTCTTTCAGAACCTTTCCTCCTCGTGTATTGCATACGTGAACGCATAGAAGGCAACCTTTGCAGTGTTCCGTGTCTATGGTTACTTTGAACTTTTTTGGCGTTTCATTGCACCTCGAAACGATGAATCTGTGATCAATATCGTTTCTGGGATAAAACAATGAGGGTACCCTAGGGGGGTAGCCAATACTACCCCCTATGGAACATAATCTGAGTCTTGCTGAGCAGTTTTTAGGAGAAAATCAGAAGGATAATGACTCGTTTTTATGGCTGATTGCTTATGATTTCATCGAGAAGAAACCACCTCCAAAGTTTTGGAAGAATCTCGAAAAGATGATGAGCATCTCAACAGTTTCACGTATTCAATACAGTGTTTTAATAGCAGAGAACATGAGAGATGCGTTAGCAGCTGCACAACTTGTCGAACACTATAATGGATTGGTTGAAGTGTTTCATGGAGATCGTTTCAGAGGGGGGTAGTATTAGCTACCTGGGTAGTATTGGCTACCCCCCCTTAGCATCGCTGTAAACAATCAAAACTGAACTAGGTTACAGGTGAAATACTAGTAACCCAGTTTCCTGAGTACCAGATTCGAGACACTGCTATCCTGAATCGCGATCCCTACCGACTTGAAAACCGTTACCGTGTCCTCTGGTGTGCGTCCTTTTTTCTTTCCCGAGACCAGTTCCTTCAACTCGGCGTGCACATGATCCCAAGTAATAGCGCCTTCCTCGATGGGTATGAGTATGTCTCCTGCTTCTAACTCGATGCCTTCCATGTCATCTATAACCAGTTTGCTTTCAGCGACAGTAGCTGTATCAAGTTCTCTCCAGTCAGGATAAAATGCTCCGATGGCGCTAACGTGTACCTTATCTTTTAGCCATTCTCGTTTCAATACAGGCTTTGGGCTAGTAGTTGCCGTTAACACGATATCAGCGTCTCTGCATGCTTCCTCGCCTGACGCTGCTGGGATGACCTCTATTCCCAGCTTTTTTGACATGTCTTCTGCGAATTTTTTACGTGCCTCAGGGTATAGATCGAAGACGTAGACTTTTTTGATGTCTCTTACTGTGCATGCTGCCCATGTCTGTGTTCTTCCCTGTACTCCTGCCCCGAATATTGCCACGGTCTTGGCGTCTTTTGGTGCGAGGTATTTGGCGGCTACGCCTGTGATGGCGCCTGTTCTCATTGCTGTGAGGTATGTGGCGTCCATGAATGCTTTTACCATGCCTGTCTCTGGGTCGTTTACCACGATCCATGCCACTGTTGTGGATAGTCCTTTCTTTCTGTTGTCTGGGTATATGCTGATGATCTTTGTTGCCTGTGCATCCAAGCCTGTGAGGTAGCTGGGCATGAAGCTTATTGAGCCATTGTACTTGGGTACCATTATGGTGCTTCGTGTTGGTAGCACGACGTTTCCTTTTGCGTACTCCTTGAATGCTTGTTCAACTGTCTCGATGGTCTCATCCATTGTCAAAAGTTTCTCGATATCCGCGTCACTGAGGAAAAGCATGGTTGTTTCAACCTTGAAACGCCTTTACGGTAATAAAAATCCTATCAGAAAACATGGTTTCTGTTCAATGTATGGGATAATAATATAAGCCCAGAACAGGAAACATCTATACGAAGTCCATCAATTATATATAAAGAAGGTGTGGGGTCAAAATGAGTGGATTGTTAGATCGGCTGGTAGGGAAGAACGGGGAGGAGAAAGAGCTCCAAGACGTAAGATACATTAAAGCAATACCACTACGCGCCTACGAAGATATTGATATCATAAAGGCTGAGGTCCGTGCAGGCAACATTGTTATCTGTAATGTGGCTCCACTCGCGAAAACCAACATCGAGGATGTAAAACGGGGTATCAATGAGCTTAACGAGTATGCTAACCTGATTGAAGGGGATATTGCTCGTCTGGGCGAAGAAAGGGTAATAATTACTCCGAAGAATATCCAGATTTGGAGAAACAGGGACTAGGCAAGAGCTACTGTATCCAGTAGTCTTGGGCTGTGTCCTCTTATTCCACGTAGTCTTGAGACGCTACGGGCAAGGTTGTTGCATTTGCTTTCCTCGCCGTGTACCACGTAGACGTTTCTTGGGCTTGGTCTGAGGCGTTTCACATAGTTCATGAGTTGTCTTCTATCGCTGTGTCCGCTGAACCCATGTACTGTGAAGTTTGGCATTGCGATATTGATTATCTCCATCTTGCCATCGTTACCATAGAGCTGGGCTGAGCCCATGCCTGATTGAACGCGGTTACCCATGGTGCCTGCTACCTGGTATGATACGAATATCAATCCATTGTTTTCGTCTGGTGCTAGACGTTTGAAGTACTCTAGTACTGGTCCGCCTTCCATCATGCCCGCTGTTGCCATGATTATGCATGGTCCACCTTCGACTATCTCGTCACGCATATCGTGTTGTTTTACGACTGTGAAATAGTCGCTCTCAAAGGGGTTGATGCCTTTCTTTAGTATCTGGTCTCTGATCTCGTGGCTCAGATAATCTGGGTATGCGGTGTGTATTCCTGTGGCTTCGCTGATCATGCCTTCGATGTAGACTGGTACTTGTAGTAAGTCGCCGCTATTCATGTATTGGTTGATTACCATGAGTATCTCTTGGGCTCTGCCTACCGCTGGGACAGGTATCAATACCTTACCTTTCTTGAGTATATTGTTACAGATTTCCACGAACATTGACTCTGTCTCGTCGCGGCTGGGGGTATTGTTGTCTGGTCCTCCGTATGTTGACTCCATGATGAGGGTCTCTACTCGTGGGAAATAGTTGCTGGCGGGTTGTAGCAGGGCTGTTGGCCCGTATTTGAAGTCGCCTGTGTAGACTACGTTGTGTAGTCCTTTTCCTATGTGTAGGTGGCTGATTGATGATCCTAGTATGTGGCCTGCGTTGTGGAGTGTGAGTCTGACGTCTGGTGAGATGTCTGTTACATCGCCGTATGATAATGGAATGGTGTGTAGAATTGCTTCACTGATGTCCTCTGGGCTGTATGGTGGTACTTTTCCCTCCTTGTTTGTGACATCAATATAATCGCTTTGTAGGAGAGTCATGACGCTAGCGGTTGGCTCACTGCAGTATACTGGTCCCTGATATCCATACTTGTACAAATATGGTAGGAATCCGCAGTGGTCAAGGTGAGCGTGGCTAATCACCACAGCGTCTAGTCGGTTTAGGTCAAATTCTTCAACATCCAGTCTTGGAAATGTGCCTATGGCGTTTCTGCTACCCGGGTTAATTCCACAGTCCAAGAGTACCTCGCTTTCTCGGGTTTTCACCAGTATAGCTGAACGCCCTACCTGTCTACTGCTTCCGAGGAAGGTTATTCGTACGTCCCCGGTCTGTTGATAGATGGGTCTGAATATGGCCTCGCCTGTCTCCCTGAGAACCCTTTCCCTTTCTTTGCTCTTACTGTATAGGAATCCTCTGATCTGTCTGATGGTCATGGAGGGGATGGGCGGGCTTCGCTTAAAGTTGGGGCTCCAGTGGGTCCGCTTTACTATCTCAAGTACATTTGCACCGTTTTTACCGATGGCTACCCCGGGTTTCTCGACTTCGAGAACAACTTCTCCTAGTGCAGGGTCAAAATATGCTTGAACGAGACCGGCTTCTTCTAGTATGTCTTCGATTATATGCTCTGCCTGTAGTTCTTGCATTCGGACTGATGGGTCGCTGCGTATCACTATTCTTTTCTTGATTGTTCCCGCTATTTCGCCGACTATGTGGCTGTTTTCCTGTAGTATCTCTGGTTTTTGGCAGTAGATGGCAAGTCTTGGTCCCTCGAACTCGATTCTGGTTATACCTACTTGTGCTGGTATCTTGTCCAGTATCGCTTGCCTTATCTCGCTGTAGGTTAGGCCCTGCTGGTTTTCCATTTTAATATTCAACTATTCAAAATCTGTTTTTTCTCTTCTGGGGGAAGCTCTCTAAAACCTTCACCATTGATGACTGCTACATCAAAGCTGTCACCGCTTGCGACGTCACGCTTCATGGCGCTGTCAACCGCTTTGACTACAACATGGAGCATCTCGTCTACTTTGCTGTTTTCCTTGAATTGTGCCTCAAGTACACCATAGGCGTATGGACTACCTGAGCCCGTTGAGATCATCACTTCCTCGGTCAAGCTACCATAGGGGTCTAGATTATAGACGTGTGGTCCTGTCTCGTCGTGTCCTCCGACGATTGCTTGCATTGGTAGTGGTGCACCAACCTCCCTGTTGCTGAAAAGTAGTGTTTGTACGAGTCTTGCTGCGCTTTGTACCGGCATTGGTCTGTTTTTCTCTAGCTCATAGAGGCTTGCATTGACCTTGAGTATCTCGACTACTCTTTGGGCTACTGCTACTCCGCCCGCTATTGTCATTGCTAGTCTGTTAGTGATCTGGTATACTTTTTTTGCGTGTTTACTCGCGATGAAGTTTCCCATAGTTGCACGTGTGTCTGTGGCTAGTATTACGCCGTCGCTGCATACGACTCCAACAGTTGTTGTGCCTTTAAGGATTCCAAGTTCCTTTGACATTGATTTATTCTCCATATAATAATACGAGAGGTATCCTAAGAAGGAAGTCCAAGTACCTTAAAAACCTCACTTTTTTAAAAACATTCCTCAAAATACCAAACATATTTGTATATCAGAAAATGAATAATCGGTATCTATAGAGGGTCTACAAGGGTTTGACTAAGCCAAAGAAGAATTCGATCCATAGAATTGGTTTGCCTAGGGTGGTTATAGTAGGTGAGACCGTTCTCAATCAACTTGGCTCAATCTGTAGAGAATTCGATTATAACAGTGCATTGATTGTAACCGGGAATAGGACCTATGATATTGCTGGGAAACAATCAGAGATGATCCTTGAAGATGAAGGATTAAACGTCTTCACCACAAAGGTGTCTGAGGCTACTAGGGAAACCGTGGATTCGGTTAAGGAGAAGATAATTGATTCAGAGGCTGATGTGGTTCTCGGTATAGGTGGCGGTAGAAACATAGACATAGCAAAGTTGTCCAGTTGCGAGACTGATCGCTTCTTCATCAGTGTACCAACTGTAGCCAGCCATGACGGTATAGCCAGCAGTCTTGCCAGTATCAAAGGTACAGAGCGACCATATACTGTTGAGGCTTCTTCGCCTATCGCTGTGGTAATGGATAGCAAGATCATTCAGGAGTCCCCATACAGGTTTACTGCATCTGGATGTGGAGATATGATCTGTAAGGCTGTTGAGGTTCGTGATTGGAGGCTTGCCCATCGCGAAAACAATGATTATTATGGTGTCTACGCGGGTAGTCTTAGTCTTATGAGTAGTCAGCACGTTATTGAGAATGCTCGAATAATCAGGGAACGTACAGAGGAAGGCATCAGGACTCTTCTTGAGGCGCTTGTTAGCTGTGGAGTTGCAATGAGTATCGCTGGAAGTAGTAGACCAACCAGTGGCTCTGCACATCTCTTCAGTCATGCTTTGGACCAGATAGCAGAAGCTCCCGCGCTTCATGGTGAGCAATGTGGTGTAGGCTGTATTATGATGGCTAAGCTTCATGGTTTGAACTGGCAGGGTTTGCGGGAAGGTTTGAAGACTATTGGTGCGCCCACCACTGCTGAAGAGCTTGGTATTCCCGATAAGACGATTATCAAGGCATTACGTTTGGCTAAATCGATTAGACCTAATCGTTATACCATTCTCAATAAAATCAATCTTGACGAAAAATTGGCTATTGATTTAGCTGAATCAACTGGTGTAATATAGAAAAACTTACGATTTAGTGGCTCTTTACAGTTTTTTTCAGAGTTGTAACCTTTTTTGTTATTAATCCGCTGTTGCTTAATTTGGTTAAATAATCTTTTTATTAACCACCGTGTCCATGAAAGTGATATTCATCAAGGTGACCATCATTGACTAGCGTCCAATTAAAAGTACAAGAAGCAAAACAGCAACGAGACGTAGGCAGAAGCATAGCCAGAATGGACTCAGACACCATGAAAACCTTAGGCGTCACCGTGGGAGACGTTGTCCAGATAGAGGGCAAGAAACCTACAGCAGCCAAGGCATGGCCCGCATACCCAGAAGACCAAGGACAAGGGCTCATAAGGGTTGACGGATTCATACGGAAGAACTGCAGTGCTGCCATAAACGAGTTCGTAACCGTCTCAAAGGTAGACGCAGAGTACGCCACCAGCGTTAAACTGGCGCCAGTCGATATCAGGATCAGCGTAGACAACGACTTCATCAGGTTCGTAAAGGACCGCCTCGTTGACCGCCCAGCCACAAGAGGCGATACACTTCTGATCATGATGCTTGGTCACAGCGTACCATTCATGGTGGTAAACACCAGACCCAATGGGATAGTCAAGATCTGTCTCTTATACACATCTCCGAGCCCACGAGACCTCTCTACATCTCGTATGCCGTCTTCTGCTTGAAAA
>CALGBN010000020.1 GCA_937877765.1 Candidatus Bathyarchaeota archaeon
TACTGTCCACGAGTTGTTATTGGCCAAACAGCACAAACATAACCATCTTTTACCACGACCATCTCGTCATGCTGATTAACAGTGGTGCAGCAGTGGTTTGGCGTGAACTCTATCTTCTGACCCCAACGTAGCTTGTTCCTATTAGGATCACCTTCCTTGAAGTAAATTGTACCATGCTCCTCACTGAGTCCTACTTTTTCAAAGTCAAGATACTCCCCATCAGCCTGAATAAGTACGACTGGCTCCACTCCCGCGTGTCCACCGGACATCACCTTAGCTCCTGCATCAGTGACTACCCTGTTCTGGAAGTTGTCGCTGATTACCTGTGTTAATACTGTGAGGCTGTTCTTAAAGTAGACATCATTGATGGTTTGCCAGCCATAACCACTGCCTTCTTTTCCGGCGCCAAAGACAAAACTACCGGGTTCAATCTCGGTAATACCCGGATAAGTGCCTGTTACCTCATAGGTAGCTGTGCTTCCAGCTGACACAATCTCGACTTCTATTCCCGCTGCCCTGATGGCTTCCGCTGTATCGACTGTAAGCTTGTCTCTTTCAAGGGCTGTTTCTCGTGGTACTGGGTTCTCGTATCCATAGATTCCCCTGAACCTGAGTCCCGGGAGCTTGACGATTCTCTTCGCCATCTTGACAGCATCTTCTCCCGGTGATACACCACAGCGTCCATGTGTAATCTCAATGATCACATCTTGTTTGACGCCCCAGCGTTCAGCGATTCTGCTAATCATCTCGGCTTCCTGAAGATTATCGAGGCTTGTCAGAACCTTGTCTTCTCCCATGGCGACTGTCATGCCTACAAGTCTTTCTAGTTTCTTTGGGTCTGAGATTTCTTGGCTGATTAGAATATTCTTATCTCCATATAGGATTCCACTGTTGAGCAGTACCTCTGCTTCACTCAGCTTCTGAGTCATTACACCACAAGCCCCAGCTTCGATCAACTTGTTACATATTGCAGCTGCCTTGAAGGTCTTGGCGTGGGGTCTGACATTTACTTTTGCTTTCCTAGCAAATTTGAACATCTTATCGAGGTTCCAATGGAATTTCTCTAAGTCAAGAATAAGCGCAGGTGTGGGTATTTCTTCAACCGGTTTTCCGATAAGTGACATAAGTGATGAGTGGAGTATGGGCGCTTAACAGTTTCCAGTCTAGAAGTAGCCCTTCATCATTTTCTCCATCCACTCTGGGATGGTCGCGTCTTTCTTGTCATATACTGGTACGTATGGTTTGATGTCAATAACTGGAGTGCCGTCAATAGCGTCCAATGCATGTACCTTCACGCTGTTATCGGTCACTTCAACGATTTCAACAGCTGTTACTCCGATTCTATTTGGTCTGTGTCTGGCTCTCTGTGCGAATATTCCCAGAAGGGGCATCTCTTGGCGTTCTTGAGGGTGACGTCTTAGGTGTTTCTCTGGGTTATACTCTGCCTCGTGGAGAAATGTGAGTACCATAAGGTGACTAAAATCTTCTAATCCAAGTAACCCGGGGGCATACTCTGGTTCTAGTACAATTTCTGAGATTACTTCCCCCCAGTTCATATCTACTGCTTCAGTAACTGGTGACTTTACCGTGCCAATTATCTTGCATTCCATGCAATACAGAACAAGTTATTATGATAAAAATTGGAGGGGTTAGACAGTTACCCTGTATCTGTCCATTAGTTCTTGGCGTTTGCCTTCGTTCCACCCAGTTACATCTGTATAGTAACCAGTTATCCTGCTCCAGTGGCGCACGTTATCGCTTCCACAGGTTGGGCAATTGTTTAACATTCCAGCTACCGTGCTCTGACAATTACTGCACACTGTCAGGTCTTTGGTGTAACTGAAGTATCCTATCTGGCTATTACGGCAGATACGTTGTGTTAGTTTGTATAGCGCTTCGGGGTCGCTACTGCTTTCACCTATCCATGCGTGGAAGATGTTTCCTCCGCTGAGGATTGGGAAGAACTTATGCTCTATGTCTATTCTCTTGCCAAGTGGTATCTTAGCGCCAACGTAGGTATGAGTGCCATTAGTGTAATATACAGGCGCATCACGCTTCTTCACAAGGCTCTGAATAGTGGTCGTGTCTCCCTTTACCATCTGACGTGCAGCCTGCTTGTAATCGGGGCTAACTAGGTCGGCTACTGCGAAGGTCTGTGCAGTTGATTCAGCTGGTGTTCTTGCAAGCATTACTTTCCAGCCGCTTCTCATCTCCAATCCTTTTCTGAACTTTTCCATATCTAGTAGGAGCCGTACAGCTAGTCTTACAGCATCATCCGATTCATGAAGCTGGTTCCCGGTGAAGTACTCAACCATCTCGTTTACTCCGACCACCCCTATTACCTGAACCAGCTCATTGAAGTCAACTGCTGGTGGCCCCTTCTTGCCTGTTCGGGGGTCTCTTGGAGTCTGTGTTGCGAATGGAACCATATTGCTTCCTATGGCTTTGTCCATCCAGCGGCGTTTCGCTTGGAATACTCCCATGGCTAGCCTCATGTTTTCTTTTGCTATTGCGAGGAGTTTGTCATAATCGCCGTTTGCTTGGTACGCCATTCTGGGCATGTTTAAGCTTACTACTTGCCAGCCTCCCATGCTGAAGTGCATTCCGTCTTGGAACCAGAGCTTTTCATTGAAGTGTTCATCAGTTTCGGGTGTATTTGCAAACTGATATGCGCAGCACTGGTAGCAGCTGATACCATTACCGTAGCCACGATACGCTGGTAACATGTTGTCAAAATATGGGGCTCCGAATTTTGAGACTGCCTCGTGTACAAGAAGCCAGAGGTCATCGTATTCTGGTTTGAAAAACTCTGGTGAAACATAGTTCTCGTTCTTTGGGAAGTTGAAGGGTTTACCCCAGTAGTCTCCCTCTAGTGCTACCTCGTTGATAGCCCTGAAGAACATCTGCACCTCATCCTCATAGTCACCATATGTATCTGGTCCTATCTGTCCCTGTTTGACTACGGGTACATCCTTCCAGATATCAGGCACACCCATTGGAAGCTGTATATTACTGAAGACCAGTTGTCCTCCGCGAGTAACATATGTCTGGGTCAACTCATAGAACATCATCTGGGCTAGCTGCTTTACCTTCTTGTAGCTCATACCCCGCAGGAACGGCGCAAGGAACAATGTATAATACATGAATCCCTGACCGCCGCTAAAGTTTGTCTGTCCTGCTGCAAGAACCTTGACGCTGTGGAGTATGGCTACTTCTGGCTGTATTGCTGGTCCGGCTACGCTGCTTCTGAATCCTTGACCATCAGGAATCAAGCCATAGTAGAGGAAGTATCTGAGGTCCCAGTCCTGACAGAATGGTCGGGTACCAAAGTACTCCAGTGTATGAATGTGAATATCCCCTTTAGTATGTGCAGTCGCGAGTTTTGGATCCATAAGAAGCAAGTACTGCTCCTTACTCAGCCTGTCCGCTTTCTTCTTGTGAACCGTCTCAGGGTTAGGTTGAAGATTTGCGTTCTCCTTGCTTTCAAAGCCACCCCCTGTGTCAATCTGGTAAGCGTCATAAATGGGTGCCCCTACTCTTGTGAGCAGGTTTCTGTAGATCCCAAACTCTGGTACCTCGTGGCTCCATTCAAGAAGCAGGTTGTTTGTAACCTCTCTTATCATAGCTCCTGAAACGAATCTAGGCTTTGTGAGTCTGAATCTTCGCTCTACCTCATCCGCTATCTTCTCCGCAGTCAACTCGCTGATAGCCGGTATATCAAACATCTTCTCTGCTAGCTGGGTCTCTTTACCTAGCATGTCCACGATGCGTGATTTATCCCATGGTATTAGGTATCCGTCTGTGGTATGAACCATGGGCATCCCCATGAATAGACTATCTGTAAAGAACTCGTCTATCCTTCTCTGAAACTGGGGCAAGTCCCTATGCTTAGCCAAGCTTTAACATCTCCAACACTCTTCCCTCAATCAACGTAGTGCCCTCGAACAGCTCCTCAGAGGGCTTCACCGTCTCCTTATCCCCAAGAGTTAGGATCGGTGGGTTTCCGAATATATTCATCATTACAAAATCTGTCTGGTTTTCTGTATCAAACCAATCTGCCTCAAAATCAATATTCTGCGACTTTAAAAATTCCTTTAGCTTGTCGCACTTTGGGCAATCGGGCAGTGAGTATACTGTGATCTTCATTTTGCGCAACCTCTAGCGTGCTAAATCCATGATGCACACTAAATCCTAGATGATAAAATACGTGGATTGTTCTATATAGCGGTGACTGTTCACTTCATAATACCCATAAGATGGGTTAGGGAGAATAATCACGATAAAGTGTGTAAAGTTGTGATTGTCACAAAATGTCTGAATCATTATTCAAATAGGGAATGGTTTCGCGAGATTTTATATATCCTGTATGATCTACATTATTCGAAGCGCACTGGATTATTCGGTGAAACCATATGACTATAATCATCTGCCTCGTTGGAACACACTACCGTCGAGCATTCGATGGCATAAGATACTGGAGCAAGATTCACGGAATAACCAAACTGTACTTGCTGTATAGCGAGCCAAAAGGTGAAGGAGATCCGCCGGTCTTCAGTTATATGAGTAAAACTAACGCAGAGGAACTCAAAGATAAGCTAGAGATACTTGACCCTATAATGGTACCCTATAATCCAATGGAGCAACGCAGTGCATTCAGGACAATTTATAGAATTCTTCATCAAGCTAGAGAAAGCGGCGAGGATGTTTTGATTGACATTACTAGCACAACCAACCTTACAATGGGAATCGCATTAACAACAGCCTTGATGTTTAGAAACGCAAGAGTCTACAGCGTTCCCTCAAAGGAACCTGCTTGGTATGTAACTGGAAAACCTGGTGACCCAGAGTTTGAAGACTGGTTTGAGCGAAATAGGGAGCAAGACAGTCGAGATCCCATTGAGTTAAAGCTTCCTGGTTACAGGTTGGAACCTAGTAGTAAGCACGAGGAGAAGGAATGGGAGCGCGAGAAGAAGCTACTTGTTCTTCTTCATGAGAACGGAGGTGAGGCTGATAGTATCAGTGATATTATCAGGTGGTTCGGCTATAAGGCTGCCAACAGTACCCTGCGTAATAGGTTTAGTAGGATCGTTTCTCGGCTTGAGATGAAAGGTCTTGTTGACGCTGAGAAGGGTAGTAAGATGAAGGTGATTAGTCTCACTGACTTTGGTGAGATATTCGCTGAGGCATTAACTGAAGGCGCTGCTGAGTAATTTCGGTATATTTCATTTCTATGTAAAAACATGTTTTTACTTGATGGGTCTATTGATTCATATCAGGTATTCTCTCATTCAGTAATCTCAATCTATAATACTATACTTCGCACACAAGTCTTAGGCTTCTTATCCATTTCAATGGGTTTAAGCTACCTTTTTAAAAGAGACCCAGTCACATCATTTTACACTGAGGGAACTGAATGAAAGTACAATTAACCTTGACCCCTGCTGAAGGCAAACGATTGATTGCTAAGGCTGTGAGTTGTATGGAAAACGTTCAATACGCATACAAGAATGGAACACTGATTATCGCAACAAGTACCACTACTGGATACGTCGTTGAGGAGCTTCTTGGAAAAGATTTCGATAAAGGAATGTTCACTGCAGGCGTGGTAACAAAAGAAGGCGCCCATATTACAACTGCAGATGGCAGATACAAGCACTTTGTCTTCGTTGAGGGTGAAATGACAGAATGCACGACCCCTGAGCTTGTACCCCATCTTTCGAAGATGGGTCCTGATGATGTCTTCATCAAGGGCGCAAACGCAATTGATCCCTTTGGCGCAGCCGGTGTCCTATTACATGGTGGCGGTGGAGGAACCATAGGAACCGCATGGGGGCATATCACAAGAAACGGTATTCAATGTATAATTCCCGCTGGTCTTGAGAAACTAGTGCCTATCAGTCTATCCGATGCTACCTTGAGAATGGGAGCAAACGTTATCGACAAGGCAATGGGTTGGCCATGTGGAATAATCGTCATACAGGGACAGGTTATCACAGAGATGGAAGCATTCAACATGCTATTTGGGGTTGAAGCGATCCCTGTCGCAAGCGGCGGCATAGATGGCGGCGAAGGCTCAAAGGTTTTCCTACTTGAGGGTCCAACTGAGAACGCTGAAGCTGCTTACGAGTATGTTGATAGTATTAAGGGCGAACCTGGTCTCAAAACCAAGCTCATGAAGAAACCCGATACCTTAGCATAACCATTCTATTGTTTTTGCACCATGGAAGGCTGCAAAGTCTTCCAGATTTTTTTCTAATCTATCTCGATAGTGTTCTGTTTCTTTGAATCCAGGCTCTGTCCAGTAACCTCTGATGATGAGTTGTTCTTCTTTTCTATTCATCTTGGGCTCGATTCGAGCTACTATCTCGTCGCCGTAAATTACTGGCAGATGGTAGTAGCCGTAGACCCGTTGATCTACTGGTATGTATATCTCTAATTTAGACTCAAAGCCGAAGAGACGCTTTATCCTGTCTCGGTTCCACATAAAGTTATCAAAATAGATAACCAGTTGAACATCATCAAAATCAAAGTCATCATCAACCTCCTCAAGACGATACATATCCTCCTCCAGACAATAATATCGTCTGGACTCTCCCTCAAGTTCAATGCTCTCCACGTCTTCTTGTTTCTGGAGCCATTCCTCAATCTTTGAAGGTGTCATGCGTATCCTTGTTCTTTGATGTTGATAGTATTCTCGGGCGTCTTTGGGTAGTATGGCGCCAAGACACTTCATTGTTTTCTCAAAGTAGAACCTGATACGGTCTTCATCTGTTGGCGGTTCCTTGTTTACCCCTTCTGGGATAACGTTCTCTGTTAGATCATAGTATCTTTGGAAGTTAATCCTCTCCGAGATCGCCAAGATGCCAGCGGTGTAAAGGTAGTCCATGGCTACCTTCTCTTTTTTCCGGTTCCACCATCCGCCTTTTCCCTTCTTCTTGGAGTCAAAATCCTTACTCGATAATGGTCCTTCATCTTTAATTCGTTGGATCACGTGGTCTATGAGTTCTTTGCCTTTTCCTGTCCGTTTCTGAAGTCTAGGTATTACTTCTTTTTCCCGTTTTTTCATGACTGGAACATAGTATCTGTAGTGTTCCATTGGGATGTAACATGCCGCGTGTGCCCAGTACTCGAAGAGTTTTCGATCCTTGTAAGCTAAAGTAGCTAGGTGTGTCTTCTCGTAGTTGCCAAGTCTGCTCCAGAGGGTGAGATAGTGGGCGCGTTCAATGACACTGATTGTATCTATCTGGAGGCAGCCAAGGGTGTCAATGGTATTGTAGACATCCTGTTTTGTTGGGTTATTGATGGCTTTATTTAGCAGTTGTTTCTCTATCATTAGTCTTGCTAGTGTATCTCTTTCTACCTTCACAGAACCACCTGCTACCTATTGACTAGACAGTTTTATCTTATTCTCTCCAAGCCTTCTCAATAAGAACCTCTAAGATTTTTATAAAACCATAAGCGAATTCAGGGTTCAAATCAGTTCATTCGATAAGAAATTTTAGTTATCTATTTCTATTTTTTCAGTATATTTATTGATGCTTTCCTCAAGTCTCTAAATTCTTCTCGCATAAAACTAACTAAAAAGTTTCTAAGGCTAAAAATAACAGCTTGAACTATGGAGAAAGTGGGATTTAACGATTATCGTGAGTTCCCTTTATCCCATATGGTTCCCATATCAATACTATGAGCACTGAAATCAACAACTTATTCAAGACATTCAAAGAACTAGAAAACCTACTAAACAAGGCGAAAGACAAGGCAGGGAAAGCATCAGATCTAGCCGAAGAACTCAGCGGAGAATTTGACCAAGAAATAAGCACCGATATGGAGGCTATTCAAGAAAAGCTCAGAAGCATACTTGATGACTTGGACTCCTCCTATGAGGAAGCTAGAACCCTTTGGGATGATGAACTGGTTATGGAGAAGAGCCTTGAAGATGGTCTCGATGATGAGGAGAACTATAAGACCGACAATGAGCGGATTCAGGACGAGATCGAGGAAAAAGAGGCCAAGTCTTAGCATATCTCTTTAATAGAGTCCCTTGTGTGATGGTATTCTATGTTGAAGCCTGCATGGGAGATCAAACGAGAGGTAAGGGTGAAAGCCGAAGAAGAGACTAACCCAAAGTATGGGTGTCCTCCAAACGAGCGTCCCATAAGTCAACACATACAGTATGGTATGCTTGTAGTTGACAAGACTTCAGGTCCAACAAGCCACGAGGTAGCAGCGTGGATAAAGAAACTACTTGATTTAGATAAGGTGGGTCACGGAGGCACACTTGATCCCAAAGTAACTGGTGTATTACCCGTTACTCTTCAAGATAGTACCAAGATTGTTCAGGCGCTTCTTGACTCAGGCAAGGAATACATCTGCGTAATGCGTACTCACGATGATGTCTCCGAGGAGACCGTACGTAAGACACTCGATATGTTCAAGGGCGAGATATATCAACGTCCACCACTCAGAAGCAGCGTCTCAAGACGCCTAAGAACACGCTATATTTATGATATTGATTTTCATGAAGGCGATGGCAGAAACTGGCTCTTCAAGGTAGCATGCCAGAGTGGAACCTATATCAGGAAACTCTGTTTTGATGTAGGTGAGGTCATTGGCTGCGGTGCCCATATGC
>CALGBN010000021.1 GCA_937877765.1 Candidatus Bathyarchaeota archaeon
TAATGATACGGCGACCACCGAGATCTACACCGTCTAATTCGTCGGCAGCGTCAGATGTGTATAAGAGACAGAAGATACTCTCATACATGAGCATTGGGGAAGCAGAAGATTACAGGTGGTACTGGAACACAGACTGGGAAACAAACCCACCAAGCTGGCTAGGCGAGACCAACCCAGAGTGGGAAGGCAACTACAAAGTCCGATACTGGCAACAGGAATGGCAGAACATCGTTTTTGATTATCTTGATAATATACTGGATGCTGGTTTTGACGGCGTCTATCTTGACATCATCGATGCCTACGAGTACTGGGGTCCAGAAGGAGACGCAGGTACAGACAGAGCCACAGCCGAACAGGAGATGGTAGACCTCGTAATAGCCATATCAGAACACTCCAAGTCAACAAACCCAGACTTCCAAATCTACCCCCAGAACGGAGAACAACTGGGAACCCACCCAGAGTACCTCACAGCCATAGACGGCATCGGAAGAGAAGACGTCTGGTACAACGATAACACTCCACAAAACGACACAGAGACCACTCTAAACTACCTAGAACTATTCCACGAAACCGGAAAACAGGTCATAGTGATTGATTACCCGACAAACCCAGTCCTGATAGCTGAGTTTAAACAAAAAGCAATGGAACAGGGCTACTCATGGTACCCCGGCAACAGGGAGCTGGAAACCATCAGCGAGTATATAGACTAAGCCAATTCACCGCTCAAGAATAAACTCCCTACTAGGCGCAGTAGGCTTACCGATACGTTTCTTCAACATATCCTCACCCACCTTCTCACCAACCTCAATGGGGCGCAGAGATTCAAGCTGACGTATAGCGTTCTCAAGTTTACCCTCTTTCTCAGCGTAAATCCTGAACATGGGCTTCCCCTCAAACACCTTATCACCTGTCTTTGCGAACAACTGCAGCCCAGAGCCCTTATCGTTGGGCGTACCCGCGGCGCGAGCCACCTTCACAAGGTCACGGTTGTTGAACCATAGGGCTCTGCCGTCCCTTGGAGCAGGCACATCATAGGTGTACTCACCGGGCACAAGGTCATCAGGCTTCACTGATGCGTTTCCTCCCTGAGCGTCAATGATCTGTCTCATCTTCTCCAATGCAGCTCCGCTATTGATGAGATCCAAAGCCATCTGTTTACCGTTCTCATTCCCCACCATCTCAAGCAGAATACCCGCTAGACTCGTAGCCTTATCCACAATCTCATGCGGACCACGACCATACAGAGTCTCTATCGCCTCCCTTGCCTCCAGTATTGGGCCAATATTGTATCCGATGGGCTGGCTTCCCTCTGTGATAGCGCACTCGATGTTCATATCAAATCTGCCACCAAGCTCAATGAAATCGCTGGCAAGCTGCTCAGCCTCGTTCAGGGTCTTGATCTTTGCGCTAACACCCACCGGAATATCAATCACCACATGAGTGCTTCCCATCGCCTTCTTCTTACTGAGAATACTAGGAAGGAGTAAAGGGTCAATGCTCAGCGGGTACTCGACTCTGATGAAGAGGTCGTCAGCTGGAGCCAAATCAATACTACCACCCCAGACAATACATGCACCTATATCGTTCACGATCTTCTTGATTTTCTCAAACGGTATATCAACAGGAGCCAAAGCCTCCATACGATCCGCTGTACCAGCGGGGCTCGTAATCGCTCGGCTGCTACTCTTAGGGATACTGTAACCTGCAGCGGCGATGATGGGTGTAACAATCAATGTGGTCTTGTCTCCCGGCACACCACCGATACTATGCTTATCCAGAATAGGACTACGCATGAAATCGATCTGTTTGCCACTCCAGATCATGGTACGGCTCAACGCCTCGGTCTCCTCCATGCTAACTCCATGAACATGCAAAGCCGTCACAAACGCAGCCAACTCCACATCACTCAAGTGGCGCTCAACCACATCACCAACGATACGCTGAATCTTCCAAGGCGTCAAACGCTGCCCATTAATCTTCTCACGGACATAATCAAGACTCTCGGGACGACGAGCAGGCTCAACACTAACAACTGCGCCATCAGTTACCCTAAGCCTCTGAGCAACCTCACCATAGACGCCGAGGATGCCCGGAGAGTCCTCTGTACTGATGTTCAGTATGCATATCGCGTGGTTATCCCCATATCTGACGAAAATCCTGTCACTGCTAATGACTCCAAGGTCTCCTGCATTCTCTTTGTTCATCACAGCAACTAGTGGTCCGCCTGCCTCGATATTCAGTACGTCTATTTTTAGCTGCATCATTGTCCCTTCTAGAATAATTGGAATATGGTTGAGTAAAGGTAAAAATATAGTGCTCCTCTACTGATCCCTAGATGATTTATTTTGCGATACATTGACTTTGTAAACACCAAATACCGGCCAAAAGACACCGACCTCATATGCGAGTTCCACGTAGAACCCCACGACCAGCCACTAGACGTCATAGCAGGCGGCGTAGCGGCAGAAAGCAGCATAGGCACATGGACAAGCCTCACCACAGAGAAACCATATATCCACGACAAAGCTGCCACAGTCTACGAGATCAAAGGCAACGAGATCAAGATCGCCTACCCTGAGGCGCTTTTTGAGCCCGGAAACATGCCAAACATCCTCAGCAGCATAGCGGGCAACGTGTTCGGCTTAGAAGACATCAAATACCTCAGACTAAACAACATTCACTTCCCAGAAGAAATAGCCAAGAGCTTCAAAGGACCAAAATACGGCATAGAGGGCGTCAGAAAACTCACAGGCGTCACCGAAAGACCACTAGTCGGCACCATTATCAAACCAAAACTCGGCCTAGTCACCAAGGACCACGCAGAGGTAGCCTATAATGCGTGGAAAGGAGGCTGCGATGTCGTAAAGGACGATGAAAACCTCAGCAGCCAACGCTTCAACCCATTTGATGAACGCGTCATCGAGACACTAGAAGCACGAGACCGAGCAGAATCTGAGACAGGTGAGAAAAAGGTCTACTTGATTAACGTAACTGCTCCAATGGAGGAGATGAAACGCAGAGCAGATTTCGTAGAAGACCACGGAGGACGATACATGATGATCGATATACTCACCACCGGATGGAGTAGTCTACAAGCCATGCGCGACCTTGATCTGAAGTTACTAATACACGCACACCGTGCGGGTCACGCAGCATTCACAAGAAGCCACAGACACGGCATAAACATGGTAGTACTAGCCAAAGTAGCCAGACTCATAGGCGTAGACCAGTTACACGTAGGAACCGCTGTCGGTAAGATGGCTGAGACACGGGAAGAGGTATTGATGAACAAAGAGGCATGCGTAGAGCCACTATATGGTATCAAACCCGTATTACCCATTGCCTCAGGTGGGCTCCACCCCGGTATGGTGCCAAAACTAGTCGAGATATTCGGCAAAGACACAGTGATACAGGCAGGCGGTGGAATACATGGCCACCCAGATGGCACAGTTGTAGGCGCTACGGCTCTAAGACAAGCTGTAGATGCAGCAATGAAGGGCATTCCGCTCAAGGAATACTCTAAGGATCATCCTGCACTAGAAAAAGCACTTGAGAAGTGGCCTGTGCTATAGCATCCACGGATAGTGCCTGTGAATCGCCTCTAGTATACTGTGGGGGCTTATGATGCCTTCCTCTGTTATCAAGCCATGAATATAGTCCCTGCGGGTAACATCAAAGGCAGGGTTTCTTATCTTCAAACCCTCTGGTGGGTCACTCCATATCTCATCTATGTTACGCTCCTCTATTGCCTCATAGGCACCGTGAATCGTAACCGGGTCAAACTTCAGCAACGTGCTTACTACATAGAAGGGAACTCTTGACTCCCACGCCGCTGAAGCGACTTGGCTTGTTCCTATCTTGTTTATGACGTTTCCCTCGCTTGTTATGGCGTCGGAGCCCACTAAGACAAAATCAATCTCTTTCATATAGTGGCGTGCAGCCGAGTCAACAATCATAGTTGTGTCAACTCCTGCTTTAACGAGTTCCTTTGCTGTTATCCTGCCTTGATATCTTGGTCTGGTCTCGGTTTGTATTACTTTGAATTCTTTTCCCTGTTCCTTTGCTTTGATGATGGTGCCTGTTACCCCGCTGCTGTGGCAGTGAGTGAGCACTGTGTCGCCGTTCTCGATTCGTTTGGCTCCTACATCGATCATCTTGTTCTTTGCTTCAGTGAATACTTCTAGTATATGGTTCTCGGCGTCCTGTACGAGTTTGCGGAAACCCATCTCGTTACTCCAGTTAGCCTCATGTATTTGGTTGTCGATGTACTTGAGGCCGTTTCTCATCATGGGTTCTGTTGCTCTTGATTCAATTAGGAGTTTCATTGATGTGGTTATTAGTTTGTAGACGTCTGCTGATGTGCTCCACTCGTGTTTCCTGAGTTCTTCTCCCAGCGCCTTTACTGCCTGTACTGCTATGTTTGTGGCGCCTTGTATCTCTAGGGATTTGATCTTGGAGGCCGTTTCTTGGACTGTCATGAGAACCTCTTATTTTGTTTAGTTGATGTGGTTTTAAGCTTTAGTCTGTATTATTTGGTGCAGTTTAGGTGCGCCTAAAGGATCGTTACCTTTATAAGTGATCATGTAGGACCAACTACCAGATATATGGGTAAAATACCCATAGGTAATTTTGGAGAAAAAGAAATGAACAAACTATACCAAGATCCACAAACGGACACAGGCTCCAACTGCCCCCACTGTGGAGGCACAAGAATAGTAAGTGACAGACAAACGGGAGAGATGATATGCGCTAACTGTGGATTAGTGGTAACTGATACCATTATGGACACAGGGCCAGAGTACAGAGTTTTCAACCTCCAGGAAGCAAACGACCGCCGCCGAACAGGCACAGGATACAGCATGAGTATCTATGATAAGGGCCTAAGCACGGTAATTAAAGGCGACAAAGACGCATCAGGAAAACGCTTGGACTATGAGACTCAGAGAAGAATGCGCAGACTACAACGACAAGATAACAGAAGCAAGGTAAACGAGACACATGCAAGAAACCTCAGCATAGCAATGGCAGAACTGGACAGGATGGCTTCAGAGCTACACCTACCACAAAACGTCAAGGAAAACGCCGCACTAATCTACAGAAAAGCACTAAAAGAAGACCTAATAAGGGGAAGAAGCATCGACGCCTTCGTAGCAGCAAGCCTATACGCTGCATGCAGACTGCAGAAGATACCAAGACCACTAAAAGAAGTGTCAAAGGTAAGCAAAAGGCTTCACAGCGAGGTAGCCATGACCTACAGGCTAATCCATAAGGAGCTAAAGCTCAGACCACCAGTTGATGGACCATTCAAGTTCATCCCAAGCATCGCAGCCAAGCTATCAGTAAACCAGCCAACAGAGCAACTAGCAATAAACATCCTGAAGAAAGCAGACGAGATCAAGGCTTTGACTGGTAAAGATCCAAGAGGATTGGCAGCCGCAGCGCTATACATGGCGTGTCAGGAGACCAAGGAGAAACGTGTCCAACGCGTCATAGCTAAGGCGGCAGGTACAACAGAGGTTACCCTGCGTAACAGGTACCGTGGTCTAAAACAGGCTCTAGATCAGATGGAGACCACGCCAGAGGACCTGGTTCTCCAAGTCTAAATATTACATACTTTTTTAACCGGACTCTGTAACTCGTTTTATGCAATCCCCGGGGGACAAGCAGCGTTCATTAATGATGCTGATGGTCATGCAGCTCTGCACTGGCTTCAGCATGGGTATCATATCCCCAATACTAGGATTATTTGTACGAAGTCAAGGACTGAGTATGACTCAGATTGGGCTCGTGGGCACTGCATCTATGTTAGGGTGGTTTATCTGGGAGCCCATAATGGGTTTGGTGGCTGACAGATTCAACAAACGACTGATGCTAGCAGGAGCCCTGTTTTTGTCTACTATCCTCTACGCTCTTTATCCTATGGCGAATACCTTCCTTGCTTTCGCGGTACTTGAGTTTGTTAAAACCAGTGTGCTCTCAGCGTACAGCATACCGGTTAAGGCGCTTGCAGCTGAGTTATTACCCTCTAAGGATCGAGGTAAGGCATATGGCCGGTACATGACGGTTATTAGCTTCGGTGGATTGATCAGTCCCCTTATTGGAGGATATATCTCTGAAGTGGCTGGATACAGTATCCCATTCTACTTAGCGGCAGGAATAGGCTTGTTATCTATCATAGCTGTTTTCCGTATTCAGTACGAGGAGCCTGCCCATGACCCATCGTCCAAGACATCTGATGGATTGAGAAGCCTACTTACGGCCCCAATATTAGCGATATTTAGCGTCAGAGGATTTTACTTCTTTAACGCCGGGTTCACAGGGAGCTTCCTTTCAATATATCTGAATGAATCTCATCACCTGTTGGCATCTGAGTCACAGGTAGGGGTATTTTTCACTTTGATGAGACTAGCCGGGGCTGCTTCACGATCTATATTGGGGACTTTTTGTGACCGTTTCGGTAAGAAGTTGATGATTAGCGGTAGTTTAGCTGGGATGGGACTCAGCTATATCGGGTTAACCATGTTAGGTGGAGTAATACCCATGTATCTGATGGGGGCGCTACAGGGATTATTCCAAGCGGCTGCTGACACTAGTATGATGCTTCACCTCATCTCTGTGATGCCCAAGGAACGATCAGGATTAACCATGGGATTGTACTCTGAGTCTGAAAACGTTGGTGGCTTGATCTCTGCTCCATCCATGGGGTATCTGTACCAGAATTTTGGTGGTAGCTACTCCTTATGGTTGTTATCTGGGGCTTTGCTGGCTAACGCTGGGTATAGCTATCTTGTTATCCGTGAGAAGGATGCTTAGAGAAGCATGTAGACTTGGGTTGATGACTCGTAGGCGACCTGTCCCTGTGCGACAAGGTGGGTCAGGGCTTTCTTGATCTGCATCCTGGTCAAGGTGACGTGGAACTCTAGCTCGTTTATCTTTGCTTTTCCTTCCTCAAGAAGCAACGCGAATGTTACTTTGTCGATGTTTGTGATCTTTCGTAGGTGTTCCATGTACGCTCAGCCCAAAGACGGCTTTACCCGGAATATAATCTTATCGATCAAAGACGAACCCGTATACGTCAATCATCGTATTTTACTTCGTTTATCTAGTTAAGGGTTAAAACCATGACACCCTAGCTAGTAGGATATGCCCACCAACCAATACACAATCAAGCTATCAGAAATCGAGGAAGGCTCGATCAAACAGGTTGGTGGAAAAGCAGTAAACCTTGGATTCCTTACACGCAAAGGATTCAATGTACCCGCCGGGTTCGTGGTCACAACAGATGCCTATAACCTGTTTATCAAGGAAAATAAACTCCAATCATATATTTTGGATGAGCTTGCAAAAGATCCAACACAAGCTTCACAGAATATCCGCGAAGCGATAACTCTCGGAGAAATACCAGAAGATATCAGGGAAGAAATAATCAACCAATACCATGGTCTCGCCCGGAAAGAGATCGCTGTAAGGTCAAGCGCCACAAGCGAGGACCTAAAAGACGCATCATTCGCTGGGCAGATGGATACTTTTCTTAATGTCAACACATCAGAAGCAGTACTGCGGTATATCAAACACTGTTACGCATCACTATGGACCAGCCGAGCAATCTCATATCGCGCAAAAAACAGCATAGATCATAAAGGAGTTTCCATAGCGGTTGTCGTACAGGAGATAATCGAGCCTAAAGCAGCAGGAGTCATGTTCACACATGACCCAGTTTCCTCCGAGAACTCTATCGTATTAGAGTCAAATTATGGCTACGGAGAATCAGTGGTCTCTGGGAAAGCAACTCCAGACCGGTTTAAGATAAATCGTGGAGCAATGGAGATCACTGTACGCGAGATTGGGACAAAGGAGCTTGAAGCAGTAAAAAGTCTAGAAGGTGGGATTGTTTTTGTTGAACCCTCTTTGGAGCGACGGGAGCAGCCGAGTCTTACTGACGACGAGATACTTGGTTTGGTGCGGCTAGGTGCTGATGTTGAGACCGCGTATGGAGCACCTCAAGATATTGAGTGGGCGGTAGCGGATGATTTGCACCTTCTCCAGTCCAGACCCATAACCACAGCTAAGAATAAGCATGATGCCACAGCTTGGACAAGGGGATACTCTGATGACTACTGGAACGATAACGTTTCTCCCCTCTTCTTCGAGTTGATGGGGGATCATATCACAGAGATAGTGAACATTGAACTCAACGAGTTGATGGGTTACACTAAGCCGGGTGAGATGAATAAACTGCTCAAGCTACACAAGGCTCACGCTTACTTCAACCTAGACGTCTTAAAACACAAGGTAATCTACGAGATACCCAAATTCATCAGAAACAACGATGTACTAAACTACTTCCCAGAAGGTAGTGGACCTTACGGTAAAGAGACAGTCAAGAACCTACCATTCCACCTTGCCAAACGGATAAACGCCGAGTACAGGATCAGGACAAGAGACCCCAACGGAGCAACGGATCGGACCGCGGACGCCTACGATAAATGGACAAACGAAGTACTTGATCCCTTCTGGCGTGGCTTTGAAGAAAGATTAAACAAGCTCGACGGTGAAAACCTCGTCTCTTATTTGGGGCTCATGGATGAACTCAACGATGTAATCATAGAGCATTTCCGTTTGGTACGTTACGGTATACCTGTCCACAATATTGGCATGAACCTAATGACTCAGTATCTACTCAAACGTTTCTTGGGCGAGGAAAAAGCCTCATTGACTTACCCTATACTGGTCTCGGGGCTCAAGCATAGCACAAGCAAGACAAATGAGGCGTTATTCAAGTTAGCCGCCTACATCAGAGCCAACCCCCCTCTCAGAGAATTAGTTCTAGAAACAGAATCAGAATTGATTCTTGATAGATTGGTTGCATACCCTGATTCATCTGAGTTTCTCTTGATGTTCAACTGCTTCATGGATGATTATGGGTGCCGTGGCTTTACACGTGAACCGTTCTATCCCCGGTGGAGCGAGGCTCCTAGATATGTGTTTGACATCCTCAAGTCTCTGGTGGTGGATGAGGGAAGCGATCTCACGGTAATCGAGGAGAGGAACAGAGCTGAAAGGCAGCGAGTTGAGGCAGAGATACGAGAGACAATAGGGTCTCAGCCTCTGGGTTGGGCTAAGAACAAGCTACTGGATGCTATTGTTGGGGTCGCCCGTCGGTATATTGTGTTCAGGGAGGAGCAGCGCTATAATCTTGATAAATGGATATCCATGAACCGCCTGCTATACATGCGCTGTCTCTTATACACATCTCCGAGC
>CALGBN010000022.1 GCA_937877765.1 Candidatus Bathyarchaeota archaeon
GCATACGAGATGTAGAGAGGTCTCGTGGGCTCGGAGATGTGTATAAGAGACAGTCTTTAACTAGTCTTAAAGCCTCCAGGGCTAGCCCTATACTGGGTACATCTAGAACCCCCGCGTCTACAAGTGGTTTCTCGATGCCAGCCTTCTCCGCCATTTTTAAAAGTCCTTTTTCTCCCTCTAGAACCTCCTTTCTCCCCTCGGGCCAGGGGTTTCTGGGGTTAAACGCTAGGAGTACTGCTGTTTTAACGCCAACCTCCTTTAACCCTTTAATTTCCTCTTCCTTTGTGTGGTAGGATATCGAGTTGTAAATCACCCTGTCTAGAAGGCCTACCTCCTTTGCATATCTGGCACCGGCTAGCTTTACCTCGGCAAAGGAGCTGTCAATAAGGATTGGCGCCTCGGTAACGCTAGATATAAAGTCTAGGTATTTCTCCATAGCCTTGCTCGACAAAGCTACCACGTCTACCATGCAGGGGTTCCCGGTTTTATCTGATAGTTCCTCCTGTTTTTTCACAAGTTTCTCCGCCTCTTCTTTTTCGAAAACACCCTCGCGAGCGTCTTTAACTACTTTGTCCCCCTCGTAGAATATTGAGCCTATAAGTACCGTCGGTAGCTCGCCAGGCCTACCTCCAACCTTAACACCGCCTACCTCGAAAACTTTAGGTTCTACATCACCCAAGAGCTTCACCTCCATCTTAACGAGAGCTGGGTACTAGCCTTAATAAGTAACTATGCTAAGTGTTTTATCCCCATAAAACAATACGATTACGGGAAACAAAAGGTGACACAATAAATGGCAACACCACTTTTCCAGGTTCCATTAATCGCCGAAGGGCGATTGATAGGACTAATACTCGACATACTAATATTCGCACTAGTAATCTACTACACAAGTGGAGACAAACATATCTACATAAGACGAGTAGCTGGCCTAGACGCCATCGAGGAAGCCGTAGGAAGGGCAGCCGAGATGGGAAAACCCGTAGTAGCCAGCTACGGCCTAGGAGGATTCACATACTGGACCCTCGCAGGGCTAGCAATTCTATCACACGTAGCAACATTATCCGCAAGAACAGGAACAAGGCTTATCGTACCGACAGGTGGCTCAACAGAATCACTTATCGTACGACCTGTCGCCGAGGAAATAGTCAAAACAGCTTATACCATGGAAGGAGTACCCGACCAGTATAACCCAGACGACCTACCATTCCTCAGCGGACAACAATACGCCTACGTCGGCGGCTACGTTGGCATACTCCAGAGAACCAGACCCGCATCAACGATCATGACTGGGTCCCACTGGAGCGACGCAATGAACATAGCGGAAACCAGCAGCGCAGTTGGAGCAATCACAATAACCTCGGGAGCGTACATCTCAAACGTAGCAGCACTAGCATGCGCCTCAGACTATATCCTAATCGGAGAGGAGGCACCAGCAGCGGGAGCATACCTATCAGATGACCCAGCCCAGAGGGCAAGCATACGAGTACAGGACATCTTCAAATGGATAGCCCTAGGATGCATCATCCTTGGACTAGTACTAAGCAACATGGGGATCAACTTAGTTGAGAACCTGTTGTCAACGTAGGAGGTAATGAAAATGGCAGAGATATTAAAAAATAGACAACTACAAATCGCCGTAATGGCGCTAGCGTTCCTGCTAGTTTTCGTACCATACTTTATTGAAGTACCTGCACTCGAAGCAGCTTCAACCAAACTAATAACAATAACAGCGATAGTAAACGCGGTTACCCTAATACTAGCTCTACAGAGCCAGGTTAGACGTGGACTAAACATCGTCCAAAGAAGACAGACAGGCTGGTACTTTAAAGCCTACATGATAATCACAATGGTTCTCATGGTAGTCTTCGCCTTCTTCGGAAGAGAAACAGGCCCATACCACTGGGTAATGTACGCAGTAGTAAACCCGTTAAGCTCAGTAAACTACGGCATACTAGCATTCTACATGGCATCAACAGCAGCAAGAGCATTCAGAGCTAGAAACACACAAGCAATTCTACTACTAACCACAGGATTCATAGTACTACTATACCAGGCACCCTTAACCGGAGCATACGCCCCATGGCTAGAACCAATAGCACTATACTTTGGAGACACCTTCGGCATGGCCGCAGGCAGGATGTTCCTGATCAGCGTAACAGTCGGAGCAATAGTCTTCGGAGTCCGAGTCCTAATGGGCAAAGAGACGAGTGTCCTTGGCGTAGGAAAGGAGGAAGTCTAAGATGTCTGATAACAGCTTAATGAAGACACTGGCAACCTATGACCGTAGATGGGTCTACCTAGTACTATTCCTTGTAGTAGTAGGACCACTTCTAAGACCAATAGGCATGCCAATTAGCGTCAGCCCAGACACAAAACAGTATTATGAAGCAATAAACTCAGTTGAGGAAGGAGATAAAATTCTATTCACTCTCAACACAGAGTTTAGCGGCTACAACGAGATCCAATCCGGAATCGTAGCCACTATGAGAGTCTTCATAGAGCATAATACAAAGATCTGTGTAGCAGTAGGGCACCCTGAGGCCACGGGAATCCCTGAACTCGTATTCAATCAACTCAGATCAGAGCTTGATGCAAATGGATACGTGTACGGTGAAGACTATGTGATCCTAGGATACGTTATGCCTAACGAGGCATCTGTTGCGTCGATGTCACAGGACTTCCAAGGCGCGATTACACAAGACTGGTTAGGAAGATCAATCGATGATACATTCCTATCAGAAATCCACACTTGGGAAGACTGGGATCTAATCGCTGACTTTACCACTGGACTAGCAACAACATATCTACTAAATCACTTCGCGCTAAGAGGAACCCCGATGACCGTTAACTGTATTGGAGTTATGATCGCGAGCCAAAAACCATACGTCGACTCCGGCGTATACCTCGCCATACTCCAAAGCATGAGGGGAGGCGCAGAGCTAGAATACCTGACTGGACACCCAGGACCAGGGCTCACAGCTATGGACGCTTTCACTTTTGGCCACTATATGCTACTGTTATTCATTATAGCTGGAAACATCGGCTACTATGGATACACAAGGCAGCAGAAAAGAGGAGGAGAATAAAATGGTAACAATGATAGATTACAGCATAACCATCGTTGGTGCATTCCTAGCGATGTGTATGTTCACGACACTATACGGAAAAAGCAGCCCACTATATGCCCTAGCCGAAGAATCCTACATCGGATTCGGAACAGGCTTAACAATAGTAATTAACGCAGAGTACATCTGGCGAACAGGAATTGTAAACATCATGAAGGGCGACTATATACTAATTCTTGCACTCATACTTGGTGCAATGATACTCTTCAGAGTACACCCCAAGTATAACTATGTAGCAAGAATACCTATAGCCATAGCTCTTGGAGCCCAGTTTGGGCTAAGCCTAAGGACGATAATATTCAGTGGATTCATACAGCAGATAACGGCATCCATCGTACCTCTATTCGGGGGTGATATGATGACCATGCTGTACCGATGGACCATCGCACTTAGCGTAATATTCATGATGACATTCTTCTTCTACAGCATCGAACTCACAGGACCACTAGCGACAAGCGCCAAGATAGGAGAATACTTCCTATACACGGCGTTCGGAGCAATCTTTGCTCAGACCTTTATGGGTAGGCTAGGACTCTTTGTAGGATTCATGCAGAGCTACACGGTTCCACCGTGGCTGTCTCTTATACACATCTGACGCTGCCGACGAATTAGACGGTGTAGATCTCGGTGGTCGCCGTATCATTA
>CALGBN010000023.1 GCA_937877765.1 Candidatus Bathyarchaeota archaeon
AGATGTAGAGAGGTCTCGTGGGCTCGGAGATGTGTATAAGAGACAGGATAATATAGAGACCAAAGTAATCCACGGTTCAAGCATATTCACATCCATCACAGACACAGGGCTCAGCATATACAAGTTCGGAAAAACCGTGACAATACCCTTACCCGAAAAAGGACCAGTAGACACCGCCATCCGCACCATCAAAGAAAACTATGAACACGGACTCCACACACTGATCCTACTTGACCTCAACATGGCGGAGGAAAAATACCTCACCATACCCCACGCCATAAAACGCCTCATAGACACAGGAGAGTTCAACCCAGAAACACTACTAGTAGGAGCAGCCCGCCTAGGAAGCAGGTTCCCCGCCATCAAAGCAGACACAGCAAAAGAGCTACTACACCATGACTTCGGAGAGCCACCCCACACCATAATCGCCCCCGGAAAACTCCACTTCATGGAAGAAGAAGCACTAGAAGCCCTAGCAGACTGCCCAAGAAAAGTGATCCAGAACCATAAACCAGTGGGCGAGACCGATAGATTGATCACAAAATACTCTGTTGGCTGCAGAAAAGTACTGGACGAGCTTAAAGCAAGAAATTTACCAGTTGAGATCACATCTGAGCAGCTAGAGGAGCTTCTAAAGCACACAGAGAACTATCTCTATGACTCCGAGTATTACAGAGTAGACAAGAAAGCCACAGCATTAACATGCGTAGCATACGCGGAGGGCATACTGGACGCATTAAAACTGTTAGGCATCGTTGATTTTGAGTGGTAACACCCACAACAACAAGCGTATAATTCATCCACCAAACAACCAAGTCTGCTAAACCACGCGGTAAACCTTTTAGGGCATACTGGGCTTCGATGGGTAGATGACAACAGTACTCGCTGCAGGAGTCTTCGACTTACTCCACTATGGACATATACGGTATCTTGAGGAAGCGAAAAAAATTGGCGGAGAAAACGCCAAACTAGTAGTAATTGTAGCCCGAGACGAGACAGTACGCAGCCTCAAAGGCAGTGACCCCATCATCCCCGAGGACCAGCGACGAGCTGTAATCGAGGCCTTAAAGGTAGTCGATGAGGTCTTGCTGGGTTTCGAGAACATGGACCTAGCCCGTGTATTGTTGCAGGTTAAACCGGATATAGTCGTGGTTGGTCACGATCAAGAAGCCATCAAGGCACAGGTCGAGAAGATAAACAAGGCACGCGAGATGAACATCAAGATAGTTCAGATAAAGCAGTTCGGTGAGGATGACCTCAACAGTAGTAGCAAGATTAAGAGTCGGATCGTCGAAGGGGCAAGAAAGAAACTTTAACCTTATCCCCATCAGCTAGCTCCAGTTTTCGTCGCAGATAATAGGGCGAGATAATCTCCATCACCCCATAATCGTGGATGCTACGTTCAGCTACTATTAACGCGCCCTCAAGTTCATCGTTTACCATACAGGGGAAACAGTGAGCAGCCCCAAAGCTTCTTTCGCCGTCCTTGAAGCCCTCAAGTCTGATGTACTCGCCTCTTTCGAGTTTTCTACGTCGATCAAAGTCTTCCTCGTTGATCCTGACGTTGAGGGTTCCGGGGAACGGCTCAAAACCAAGATGATCAACGATCTGGTTATGGTAGCCTTCCTTGCTGATGTAGTAGGCACCCTCGAACAAGCCGCTTATCACCTCGCCCTCAAACTCGATGGTCTGGGCTTCCTTGCCCTCCAGATACCATTTCAGCTCATTTAAAACAAGATCTAACTCCGCTTGTCCATGCCCAGTAATCTTGATCTTGCTTCCCTCGGGGCTGATAGAGCGCTCGATCATGTTCTCTGATTCAAGCAACTGAAGATGTCGGCTGGCGCTCTGCTGGCTTCCCCCCATTTCCTCGCTTAGCTGTGTTGTGCTGATCTTGATAGCGGTCTTTGTGGCTCCTAGACGCATCAATGTGTATAATGTGAACCATAGATGGGGCTTGATCTGGACTGTCAACTCGGTCAACCATCAAGCTAAAAACTGGTATATAATATTTTTTGGGTAAGGAAAAAATTAGCCCTTCGCAACCGCGATAGGCACACTCATCATAACCTTCTCAGCTAAACCAACATCATGACTCACCTGAGCAACCCTGTGAACATCCTTGTAGCTATCAGGGCTCTCCTCCTCAACGATCCTGCCACTGGCTGCCTTTACGACAATTCCCTTGTTCTTCAGGTCGTTAATGATGTGACGTGCATTGAATCTTCTTCGTGCACCTGATCTGCTGATAACTCTTCCTGCTCCGTGGGCTGTGCTCGCGAAGCTAAGTTCCTCGCCTTTCTCTGTTCCCTTCAAGAGATAGCTTGCGGTTCCCATGGTGCCAACTAGTAATACTGGTTGTCCAATGGCTTTGTAGTCAGGGGGAAGGTCTTTTCTTCCGGGTCCAAAGGCTCTTGCGGCTCCCTTGCGGTGAACTACTGCTTCCACCCGTTTACCGTCCACGGTGTGCTCCTCTTTCTTGGCAGTGTTATGGGTCATACCGTAGACAAGGTCCATTCCCATGTCCTCTGCGCTCTGTTTGAAGATATGTTCGAAGGCTTTGCGTACTTGATGCATGATTATGTGGCGATTGATGAACGCCCAGTTGATGGCACAACTCATCGCCTCATAATAATCCTGAGCCTCACGGCTCTTCAGAGGCGCACAAGCTAGTTCTCGTGCCGGTAATCTGATCTTGTATTTGCGTGTGGCTTCTTCCATTACCCTGATGTAGTCAGTGGCGATCTGGTGTCCAAAGCCCCTGCTTCCTGTGTGAACCCACACTATAACTTGGTCTGGGTCGGTTATTCCATAGATTTTCGCTGCCTTTTGGTCGAATATCTCGGATACCCGTGCGATTTCTAGGAAATGGTTTCCTGCGCCTAGTGTACCCAGCTGTGAGGCTCCTCGTTTGAGAGCTCGTTGACTGACCTTATCCGGGTTGGCTTCCTTCATGCAGCCACCTTCCTCGCTATGGCTGAAATCTCGGTCCCAACCATAGCCCTTGTCTACAGCCCACTGGATTCCCTCAGAGACTGCTCTTGATAACTCAGTGGTGCTTAGACGCATCTTGCTTCCTACGCCTACGCCGCATGGTACGAGCTTGAATATCTCGTTGATGAGTTGTTCTTTGACTGGCTCTACTTCCTTGTAGGTGAGATCGGTTCTCATCAATCTGACGCCGCAGTTGATATCATAACCTACACCTCCGGGTGTTATGATGCCTTCTTCTGCGTCAAAGGCACCAACGCCTCCAATAGGGAAACCGTATCCTTGGTGCCCGTCTGGTAATGTAATGCTATATTTTAGTAAGCCTGGGAGTTGTGCGATGTTGACTGCCTGTGTTAGGGTCTCGTCTCCTTTCATCGCTTCGAGTAGCTGTTGATCAGCGTAGATCCTCGCGGGTACCCTCATGTATTTGCTGAATGCTATGGGTACCTCCCAGATATTGTCCGTTATTTTATCTAGGGGAAATTGCATTGTTCTCATCTTCTTTCGTTTTAGTTAAACTAATAAGGGTTTATTGGTCTCTACACCAATATGGAGTGGCGTGTAGTAAAGAGCATACCCATGCACCAAGTACAAACCCGCATGGCAATACTCAGGGAAAAATACGGAAGCCTCAGCCACCTGCATGAGGAGTTCACAAAAGGCAGAATGCCCCCAGGCGTCTTTGATGAATACATCGACTGGACAAACATGGACCACGCCCTAAGAGCCTATCAGGAGGGCGAAGACTTTGAGTACCTCGCGGAGGAGAATCTAATCCTTGGTGAGGCTGAGTATATGCTGTTGACCGCTAAGCGGCTTGAGTTGCTCGATTTTCTAGGCGCTGAGCCTGTTTTGAGTATCAATGATCTCGCTGAGAAGTTGGGTAGGAACGTGAAGAACGTCTATAATGATTTGAAGATTCTTGAACGCCTTGGGTTTGTTGCTTTGCGTAAGGAAGGACGTAGCTTGGTTCCTGAGCAGATTGTTTATGAGATTAACATCCTGCTTGGCTGAAGTCAAATATTATATCCCCAAACGCGATATTTCTGGGGATAAATATGTCTACACCAAAGCCATGTATGGCTGATCTTGCACTAATAAACGGCAAGATCATCACAGTGGACGAGAAATTCTCCATAGCAGAAGCCGTCTCAGTAAAAGACGGAAAGATTCAGCATGTTGGCACAACCGAGGAAGTAAAGAAACTCACCGGACCAAAAACCAAGGTAGTGGACCTTGAAGGCAAGACAGTTATGCCGGGTCTATTTGATAGCCATCTTCACGTCACGGGAACAGGCTCAGCGCTAATGATGATCAACTGCAGAACACCCCCAATGCACAGCATTGAGGACATGAAGAAAGCAGTAGCAGAAAAAGTGAAAGAGGCAAAGCCGGGTGAATGGATTCTTGGCAGAGGCTGGGATCAGGCTAAGCTGGCTGAGAAACGTAACCCCTCAAGGTGGGACCTTGACGAGGTTGCTCCAGATAACCCGGTCACATTGACGAGGACCTGTGGTCATCTGCTTGTTGCAAACAGTAAGGCGCTTGAGATAGCGGGTATCACTAAGGATACGCCTCAGCCTATCGGCGGTCAGATTGTCAAGAACGCTGATGGTGAACCTACGGGTATGCTTGAAGAGACTCCAGCGATGGTTCTCGTTAGGAAGCATATTCCAGAGGATGGTATTCCAGAGTTTATGGAGCAGATCAAAGCTGCTTTCAAGGCTTTCAACGAGGTTGGTATTACAAGCGTCATTGATGCAGGAACCTCCGAGGATCAGATGGTTGCTTATCAGCGGCTTAAGGACCAAGGACTGGTTACTGTACGTACCAATATGATGCTACGAGCCATCAACGGTGATGAGCCCATAGAGTCAAGTTTGAAACGCATCGATAACTTCCCAATGATCAGCGGATACGGCGATGATCTGTTGAAGCTACAGGGATTGAAGATTCTCATTGACGGAGGAATCGGTGGAAGAACAGCTCTACTCAGAGAGCACTATGAGGATGATCCTGATGACTTTGGCTTGTTGACGGTTCCAGAGGATAAACTTCAGAAGCTTGTTGATGCCGCGAATAGACGTGGTATGCTTTGTGGTATTCACTGTTGTGGCGGTAAGGCAATGGATATCGTCATTGATACCTATAAGAAGACCAACAAGATCAAGCCCATAAAGGGAAGAGGATTCTACCTCATACACGCATACCAGCCAAGCGAACAGAACTTTAAAGACTGTATCGAATATGGCATCAACGTGGCGAGTCAGCCAGACTTCCTCTACTATCTGGGTGACAGCTACATCAACTCAGTCGGCTTAGAGCGATGCAAGTGGCTCAAACCCCACAGAGCTTGGTTAGACCACGGAATCATGACCGCAGCAGGCACAGATAGCCCAGTAACGCCCTACCCACCGTTCCCATGTCTATGGGCATCAGTAGCACGTAAGACCGAGATCGGTAAGGTGTGTCTAGGCGAGGATCAGAGGGTTACCAGAGAGGAGGCGATCAGAATGTACACCATCAACGGTGCTCATCTGACCTTTGAGACGGACATCAAGGGAAGCCTTGAGACGGGTAAACTCGCTGACATGATTATACTGGATCGGGATATACTGACCTGTCCAGAGGATGACATCAAGGACACAGTCGTGCTTGAGACGATCCTAGGCGGAGAAACCGTTTACAAGAAATAGGTGAGTTACTCACCCTATTATTTTTTATAGAATTTTGGCTTTGGAGCCCACTCAGGGTAGTCTTCCTCGTTTATCAGGGGTTTGTTTACTGGCCACATGGGTTCTTGGAGGTATGTGTAGCACTCTGTTCGTAGTTGTTGTACCATGTTGTGTAGCTGTGTTTTGTTTCTGTAGTCTCGTTGTGCCTGAACATCGATGGTAGCACCTATGGTCATCTGTCTTCCCCTTGCGCCTCTTGCGAGTATTCTACCTAGATAGTCTACTATCATACTGTTTCCATATTTTCCGCTGTTACAGTTTACACCATATACCATGTTCTCGATGCTTCTCATTTTGTTGACTGTGGTATACCAGTCGTAGGGATCATAGTTCATATGCTGGGGATAGGGCGGGAAAATAGTTGGTTTGAGGATTACCTCTGCGCCGTTAAATGTAAGTTGTCTTGCAACTTCTGGGAAGAACTGGTCATAGCAAACCATGCATGCTAGGTTTCCTAGCTCGGTTTCAACAACAGGGAACATGGGTTCCTTGTAGTCAGGTATATCGTGAGGGCTTGTTGAGACTTCGAGGGGTATCCATGGGTTAATCTTTCTGAACTTGAGGATGATTTTTCCTTTCGGGTTCATAATGAAAGCAGTGTTCATGAAGTAATCGGGATATTGCGGGTCTTTTTCGTGCATTGACATGCTGATATATGATTTGTATTTCTTCGCCATCTCGGCTATTTCATCTGTTTCTGGACCGGGTATGGTTACAGCGGAAGCTACTCTTTCCTTCTGAGTGGACTCTTTTGCGTTGAACTCGTGCCTTAGTATGTTCTCTGGGCAAACCACGAGCTTTACTGGATCAATTACATTCCATGTGTCGAGGGTTGGAAAACTTTCCAGTAGTTTTTTCAGGTTTGCTTTTCTCCGCTTGTTTACGTCGGGTACTTCTTCAGGGTCAATTCTTCTGTATTGAATTATCGCTGTTGTATATTTTTCAATCAAGTCCAATCACTTTTACCGCATTTTGAATAACTTTCTTTTGCATTAAAAGGTCTTTTAAAGGAATTGACATGGTTGGAACAATAAGCCAACTTATTGTCCTATTTTATCGCAGTACAGAATATGAAAAAAATTGTTATGAATATTGGAAAAACTATTCGTTATATATAATTTCAATACCCATCTCGTTTCTTCTCAAGAAACCGGGTACAAAAGGTGGATTATACTGCATCAGGAAGACAGAGCCTTTTGTTTCGATATTCTCTTTATGGAGCCAGTCTAGAAGAAGCTTGGTTTGTTTCTTGACCTCGTTCTTCCAAGCAAAGCCTTTGAAACGAACAGTAGCAACAAAGCGTTCAGGTATCTTGACTATTGTCACACGGGGATTGCTTGGCTCTGGTACAGTCTCCATTGTGTATTCGCTGGGCACCATGAAACCCATCTTGCTTGCCGTACTCATAACAGGACTCGTCATGGCTATCTTTTCAGAGGTCATAACCGGACTAGTCATAGCGATCTTGGGTTTTGCCTTGTTTTTACCCGAGATATACTGGAACAAGGTATTGAACCCTGAACCCCTTGTCTGGTCAACCTCTGCCATTAACATCTCATGATAACGCCGGATCTCAAAAGAACCATCCTTACGGATAACATCATACTCTGCTGTTTCGACCATTACTTGAGTTTCTCCTTATGTTGTTTCTCAACTTTCTCTAGCTTGGGCTTGATAACAAACCTACTGTATCCTTGATTCTTGTTTCGGTTATAGTAGTCTTTGTGATAGTCTTCCGCTTCATAGAAAGCCTCGAATGGCTCAAGCTGGGTAACGATGGGAAGATTGAACAAATTAGTCTCATTCATCTCTTTGATGAACGCTTCTGCTACCTTACGCTGCTCTTCACTATGGTTAAAGATAACAGAACGATACTGTGTACCAACATCCGCTCCTTGACGATTCAGCGAGGTAGGGTCATGCATTGTGAAAAATATCTCCAATATCTCCCGATGGGATACGATCTCTGGGTCAAACGAGACCTGAACTACCTCCGCGTGACCAGTTGTGCCACTGACTACTTGATTATATGTTGGTTTTTTCACGTGACCACCGGAATAACCCGAGACAACACCCGTAACTCCTTCTATCTCAAGGAAAACCGCTTCAGTACACCAGAAACAGCCTCCCCCTAGTGTCGCCTTCTCAATATTAGAACTCATAAGTGATCCTTGGAACCGTACAGTTTAATGGTTCTCAAACATGGGGGAGGGGGGTACCAGCACCCCAGCCATAATCAGGGTTCTTTCAACTAAACCAGCCCCAGAACAGCCCAGTTTCGATCTCAATCAGTACCAAAACGCCGGCTAATCAATACCAAAACGTACACAACCCAATAATAGAAAATCACACCAATTCACACAAGAAAATTTTTTTCCCAAAGTACCCACCAGTAGACACCAGAAACAATGGTGGGCCGGGCAGGACTTGAACCTGCGACCTCCGCCTCGTAAAGGCGGCGTCCTAACCAGGCTGGACGACCGGCCCACGCACCCTTATTGGATCAACATCACACATAAAACGTTAACGAATCTAGCCAGCCAACAAAGCCTTCATCTCAGCATCAAGATCCCTAAGCCTCTCCAAACTGGGATGATCCACACCAAGCTTATCCGCAAAATCACGTACAGTGACCTCAATATCCACCTCACAGCGACCAGCAATCAACTTGTCAGCATAAGAAACAATCTTCTCCTCAAGACTCACAGGAAAATAATCTCGCGCAGGCAAACCAAGCACCTTCGCCTCAGCCTCAGGTATCCCCGCACCAATATGCCGCTCAATAATCAAAACAAGTTTCTCAGATAACCCAAGCCCCCGTGCGATCTCTGCGCCAACCACAGCGTGATCAACCTCATGAGTCTGGCTTCTACCAATATCATGAAGCAAAGCACCAGCCTCAACTAGCCGGATATCAACATCATAGCCCCTGAAAATCAGCTGATTAGCAATACGTAACGCTATCTTAGTGACATTCACACAATGCTCAATAACATGGCTCGGGGTCCCAACCGCCTCAAGAATCCCAAGAGCCTCATCTCTAGATGGGAGACTCAGTCCTCCATTTCCTCCTTGATCTCTTCTATCTTCTTCTCAAGGAACTCTATAACAGGAAGGTTATCCACCCTGTGAAGAGGCTCATTACAGTTAGGGCAATGGAAAACAGTCTCCATTGCTTCCTCAAAAGTAGTATTCGGACACCCAGGATTACCACAATGATAAAACTCGTGAGTATTCTCATAAGCTAACCGCGTCTCAAGCTTCCGCAATATCTTCTGTTTAATGCTATGAACATATGCCTCAACCAGCTCGGGCTGAAGACTCCACTGGAATATGAACCACCCCGTCTCCTTATCCCTAAACCGTCTGTTAGTCACCAAGCTATGATTATAGAACCTATACAAGAGCTTCCTAACATCGTTGATCTGTATCTCAGTGATCTCAGCTAGCTCCTCGACTGTAATATTGTCTTTATCGTGGAGTATCTCGATGATCTTGACGCCATCTTCTCCTCCAAGTACTCTAGCTATGTTGTAAAGTGTTTCATCATTAACCGTATATATAGACGCCAATTTCTTCGATCCCCCATAATAACCGCATTCGCGTGATTTAGTCTTTGCTAACCTCCACGCATTTTCCACGCTCACTAGGCGAAATCTTAATGGAACCACCAGCGAAATCATGCTTGAGAGCATCCTCACCCTGCAGTAACAGCATGAAAATCGCCAAAGCACTGACCTCGCTATGAGGCTGATTCGTCACAGAGACATTCCAAGTAGCATGCTCATACATGTCCCGGGGCACCTTTGGACCTCCCACAACGACGAGAAGCGGTTCTTCTGTTTCACTGATCATGGGAGCCCCGTCCTCGACCGGAATCCCGTACATAGTCAGGTGCACAATGTTGCCTTTCCACTGCTTCACGACGCCCCTCCAGTTAGAATCGTATTCTATACTGAACTCGCCGCCCCAGCGTTCAACAATATCACCGATCCCCGCCTCAAGACGCGGGTCCTCTTCCCCACTATAGATCACTTTCTCAGCACCTAAGGCGCGGGCGCAGAGAATCAGATG
>CALGBN010000024.1 GCA_937877765.1 Candidatus Bathyarchaeota archaeon
GTATCAGATAGACTAGTTATTGCAGGTATCACAATGTTATCTGGGTTTAGACCACGCTCAAACGAGACATGAGCACTCCACAACGAAAACAATGATACTAAACCAAAACTCAACAAATTACAACTCAAAGAAGTTACAACTAGGAAGCCAAGACTAGCACCCTGACCAAAAGACATCAAATAAGCAACTACCCCAAAAACAACATACATGAAAGCAGCTGGAACCTCAATCTCAATAATTGACCTACCAGACTCTCTTAGCTCCTCAGTAAAGCTTCTAGAATAACCCAATGCAATACTCGTAGTCATCTTCGATCCCAATATAGAGCCGATATTACCAAGACTATTAGTGAGAGCAGGGTATAGTGTCATCAAACCTGGTTTTGATGCTAGGCTTGGACCAAGATTAGATAGCAATACTCCGTTGATTCCACCAAAGATACTACTAATTATTACAACGAATGTACCTTCGCGTAGAGTTTTCTGGAAGAAACGATCATCTCTCATCATGGAGCCAATGTAACCAACTACAACCAGAATAGTAATGAACATGAAAACAAGTGCACTGAAGTAAATTCCTCCCCAGAGAACAAGGAAAATTACCCCCACAAAGAAACTTGTAACCACAATATCATTAATGGAAGCAAGAATCGGGTAAACAAGAATATCAGGGTCTAATCCACGGTTAAAAGTTAAAATGGCGATATAACTTGTCAAAGGGATACTTGTTATAACCGCCAACATGCAAGCAACTGTAGGTACCAGTAAAAACAAGTACCATTGTTCGAAACCCGCAGAACCATTCACAATATTAATCACAAAACTAAATGAACCCAAAATTACGGTATCAATAACAGTCATTACCAATACAGACCGTACAAGATTCCAATACTCCCTTGTATTATCCCTAATCTGAGGCTTTACAGTACCAAGATGCAGCATAGTAGCTAAATTACCACTGAATAATCCTCCAATGCCACCACGGATTGTTAAAATCGGTGGAAAAAGAGCCAAAATCCATGTGCTTTTACTAAACTCAGGCGTGAAGACGGCTATCAAGCCACCGGCGAAAAGACTGATTATGTTAAAGCTTAAGCCAAGCAGAGTTTGACCTGAGACTGTCTCAAAGAATTGGCGAATTCGCCCCACATATACGGTGGTTGCCCCAAGAGTATTCTCTCTCCCATGCTTCTTCACGGAGCTACTGTGCCCCACCGGTAATTATTTGATGGATATTTAAAGGTATCATGGACTATTTTCCCGGATTTCTTGGGGTTTATAAGACAATATACCATATTTTTCCGTGAGAGAAATGAATCCATTAATCGTAATCGTAGGTTTTGTCGTGATACTCGCAGGTTTACTCTATTATCTACAAGGGAGACAAGAAGAACCATATACTCTTCCAGTTGCAAGTTCAGAGGAAAAAGAAAGAAAAATTGTAAAAGTTAGCGATTACCAAGCCGAATACGAAAAAGAAGAGAAAACAAAGGAACCAGAGAAAGAGGAAAAGGAGATACAAGAGGTGCCTGAATCGTCTCAAGAGGAAACACCCGAAGATGAGGACATCAGCATGCTTGACGGAGTAGGCCCCAAATATCAAGAACTTCTCAGAGCCGCTGGATACAATACAATAAGTTCAATAGCTGAAGCCACGCCAGAAACACTTCACGCAAAACTAATCGAAATAAACAATGAGACTGAGATAACAAAACGGCCACCAACGATGAGCAACGTCGAGGACTGGGTTACCGCGGCTAAATCTCGTCAAGCGTGAGTAAACCATTTTTCTTTATTATTTTACCCGATTCTATCAGCCCATCAAGCATATGTAACATCTGGTTACGCCAACGAGGCTCACCGTTTGGCAGTACAGAGAAATCATCAGGATAAAGACGCTCTCGCATAGAGGAATATGTTTTTTCCAGAAGCATATCCTCTGAAGCTTCTCCCAGTATCTTTAAGGCGTCTAGAAGAGGTTCAACATATTCTGGTTTCGTGGTTCGCCCCATGACCCCAAATATCTAATTCCTGTATCATAAAGAATACGCATGAGTAACTTCAAGGACGAGAACATACGATTCGACTTATTACGCAAATATAGCGCAAATCAGTGGGGAAGATATCCCACGGACATCATCCCATTGACAGCCGCAGACCCAGATTTTAGAGCAGCAGAACCCATCAGAAAAGCGATCATAGACATGGCAATAGATGGAGTATTCAGTTATGGAGCAGATGGAGGAAACAATGACTTTAGACAAGCCTGCGCAGTGCATGTTACAAAAAATAAGGGCATCAAATGCAAACCAGATGAAATCCATGCCTTGAATGGGGTAGCACAAGGCATGATGCTCACATGCAAAACACTACTAGAACCGGGAGACGAGGCAATTATTTTCGACCCAGTAGATTTTCTATTCGGCAAGAGCATCAAGGCAGCTGGAGCCAAGACAGTACTTAGCAAAATAGACTGGGAAACATTAAGTTTTGACCTTGAAGGCCTCAAGGAACTTGTTACACCTAAAACTAAGATGATATGTGTCTGCAACCCTCATAATCCATATGGGAGGGTACTAAACCAATCAGAACTACGAGCCATGGTAGATCTCGCAAACGATCATGATCTCTGGATAATGAGCGACGAGATATGGAGCGACATAGTCTATGATGGTCGAAAACATATTCCAACCGCGACAATTACAGATGCAATAGATAGAACCATCACACTGTACGGGTTCAGTAAAACATACGCCATGGCAGGACTGCAACTAGGCTATGCAGTCATACAAAACAAAGACCTGATGAAGCGATTCAAAGAAACATCACCCGGATACCTCTACCCAGTTAATAACGTGAGCCAAGCAGCTGGACGAGCAGCCCTGATGGAAGCAGGGGAATGGGCGTCAAACTTCATCGTCCATCTCGAAAAGATACGCGACTATGTTTACGAGAGACTATCAGAATCGCCTAATGTCGAGGTTCATAAACCCGAGGGAACCTATGTCATATTCCCCAAAATACACGGCATGACCAGTGTAGAAGCCACAGATTACCTTCTTGAGGAAGCAAAGGTAGCGGTAGTTCCCGGTCATGGGGAACCGTTCAGCTACTTTGGACCCGGAGGAGAAGGCCACATTAGAATAGTCTACAGTACAAGCATGAGTATAATAGAGGAAGCCATGGATAGAATAGTAAAAGCACTCACCAAGCTCTAATAGGTTTGACAGCGTCAGTGCTAAACTGAACCCAGACGCTTTCTCCAAGAGAAAGCCTAGCGGTCTTAACGGCTCTTCGACCCATGGTTAATACTATTTTCTCACCAATATTCACTGAGATCAATGTATTGGGTCCTACGGTGGTTATCTCATCTACTATACCTTGGAATAGATTATCATCTGTATTCATAGGTGTCTTTCTATGGAGAATTATCTCAGCTCCATGAATAGCCACCTTATTCTGGTCAACATCGGGTACCAGACTAGTGCGAAGAACAACAGAGCCAATATTCACCTTAGTGAAAGGAGACCCATGCTGATACTCCTTTACATCATAGATGTTTCTATAACCAAAGAAACGAGCTGCATACTCATCACGTGGATCAGCATAAACTTGCTCAACAGAGCCTATCGCTCTCAAAGAACCATTACGCACCACAGCCAGTTTATCAGCCATAGTCAAGGCCTCAGCCTGATCGTGAGTCACATGAATAGTGGTCAAATCAAGATAACGGTGGATCATCTGGATCTCATCCCTGAGACTAGCTTGACTGATGATATCCAAGTTATTCAATGGCTCATCGAGCAGCAGAACCCTTGGCTGCTGAATTAAAGCACGTGCTAATGCAAGTTTACGGCGTTCACCGCCACTTAAGGTAACAACTTCACGGCCTAGGTGGGGTTTTAACTTCATCATATTTGTGATGCCTTCAAGAATCATACTGGCATCATCGTAAACCCGCTGAGTACCATAACTCAGAATCTCAGACACGGTGCTATGAGGTGGAAAAACAGGGTTCTGGGGAACATAGGCGATCCTCCGCTGCTTTTGTGGAAGCTGAGTAATATCTGCGTCATCCAAAAGAATCTCGCCGGCGTCAAGCTTATGGAATCCCTGTATTGTTTCTAGTAGCAACGTCTTACCGGCGCCGGTAGGACCGATAATCACGAGATATTGGCCGGGTTCGGCAACTAGACTAAGATCACTTATCTTGAAGCCGTTGAAGTCCTTGCTTAAACCATGTAGCTCTAGTCGTCCACCCATCTTGGCACCTTACAGCTATCAGTATCTCCATGGGCTATAATCTTAACCCACAAAAATATAGATCACATGACTTCTCAAAGCAGTGTTTGAGACGATCAGGTTACCGCTTTCATCTTTGATATCAGATAGACTGAGCTTATAGCTTCCAACTCCAAGGACAAAGGGACTGTTCCAAGTGTAATCTTTCTCACGGTTTATTGTGTAGATTTCGCTTGAGGTTCCACTGTTCATATACACCTTATAGATTGTGAGCTTGAATGATCCTTTGAATGAGGTTCCATTAGTGTACCTGATATAAACTGTGCCAGTTATTGCGGTGTTTTCTGGGAAAGTGTCTTGAGCGGTTGTTAGATTGACCTCAATATCACCAACAGTATAAGCGACATACAATGGATTATATGCTTCCTCGTATTTGTTCAACAATTTATCATAGTCATCTTGTAATTCATCTAACTCATCTTTGAGGTCATCGATTGTTTCAGTGTGTTCAGCTACGATATCTGTTAATTGGTTTACCTCGGTCTCAAGGGAGTTTATCTGCGTATCTAGTGCATTGTTTTCGTTCTGGAGAGTGGTATATTCGGTTAAGGGCACATTGTTTTCCGATAGTTCGGTGTATTCTTCTTCCAAGGTATCATAATCAGATTGAAAAGATTGCAGATCATCTTCAAGTTCGCTGATAGTGGACTCTTGTTGATTCACAGTCTCTGTGAGACTATTGATCTTTGGTTTACTGAGAAGGGTATTATCGATGTAGAACCCGGAGAATAACCCGAGGATAAGAGCAGCTGCGGCTACAAGTTTGAGGTCTATTTGAGGCATATATGGTGGTGCGTATGATGGCTTATATGGATATGGGACTCAGTCTCTATACTTTGGGTATGTAAGAGAAGGTGTTTTAGGTTTGAATGATGAAGTTTTCTGATCTAGTTGAAGCCGCTTAAAGGTATACGGGTCTTGGACCTGACACACGCACACGCGGGTCCTATATGTGCATACTATCTTGGGGCCATGGGCGCCGATGTTGTAAAGATTGAACCACTCTGGGGTGAGATGACGAGGATGTTTCCGCCGCTTGTCAAGGGTTTGAGTCCATATTTCGCTTTTCTTGGGCGTTGTAAACGTGGGGTTACTCTTGATTTGAAGAAGCCTCGGGGTAAGGAGTTATTTGAGGAGCTTGTCAAGAAGAGTGATGTGGTCTTGGAGAACTTTAGCCCAGGCACAATGGATAGGCTTGGACTTGGTTGGGATCGGCTCAGGGAGTTAAACCCGGGGATTGTTTATGCTTCTATTAGCGGTTTTGGTCATACGGGTCCTTGGAGGGATTATCGGAGTTATGATCCTATTGCGCAGGCTGCGAGTGGGTTTATGTGGCTTATGAGGGATGTAGTTGATCCTGAGGGGGATTATTATGTTGCTCCTGAGGCTATTGCTGATACTGTGCCTGGTTTTACTGCTTTGATTGGTGTTTTGGCTGCCTTGTATAGTAGGCATGAGACGGGTGTGGGTGATAGGGTTGATGTGGCTCAGTTGGATTCTATGATTGCTATTCAGCAGAGTGTTAGTTTCTGGAATTTGGCGGGTATGACGTTTACTCAGGCGATTAAGGGTGCTGGTCCGAGTGTTTATGGTTTGTATGAGGCGTGTGATGGGTGGGTTATGTTGAGTTTGACGGCTGGTCGGATTACTGATAATTTTATGGAGCTTAGTGGGATCGATGAGTTGGAGGTGGAGCGTATTGCTGAGTGGGTTAAGCGATATACTGTGTCTGAGGTTATCGAGGTGTTATCTAGGAATGGTGTGCCTGTTGCTCCTGTTGATGACTTGGATATGGTTCAGGAGAATGTTCAAGCTCGGGCGCGGGGGATGTTCGTTGAGGTGGATGATCCTCGGGCTGTCTCTTATACACATCTGACGCTGCCGACGAATTAGACGGTGTAGATCTCGGTGGTCGCCGTATCATT